>NZ_JACOMP010000265.1:0-10288 GCF_014466085.1 Thermosynechococcus sp. OHK43 | reverse complement strand
CTCCTTAATAATGATCAAAGTACCTGCAAGCCTCTATTTATAAAATTTCCAAGGGCAATCGGGCGATCGCCCGCCGAAATTTTGAAGGGACAACCATCATCTGCCCCCTAGAAAAAGCCAGGAGTAGATTCGCAATAAGCTCATTGAGGCTGAACAGAGGAAAACGGTTTCTTTACTTTGTTTATCTTGAACTACTTGCAAATAAAAGTCAACTAATTTCTGCGAATTCTATACAGCCCCAACGCTACTGTAAGCTTGATATGCTCTTTAGTAGTCCCGTAAGTCACTGCTGTGATGTCCTACTCGCTGCGTGTTGCTGATCTGCCCGTCGGCGATCGCCCCCGTGAAAAGCTGCTCAGCCAAGGCGCCCGCTACCTGAGTTCGGCAGAATTGTTGGCGATTTTACTGGGAACCGGTCAAGGGGCAGGCAAGCTTTCAGCCGTCGGCTTGGGGCAGTTTATTCTCAAACAGTTGGGGGAGCGCAGCGGTGACAGTGCTGATGCTGTCAGCGCCTTGCGGGACATTACCCCAGAGGAATTAATGGCGATTCCTGGGGTTGGCCCCGCCAAAGCCACCACGATCCTAGCCGCCGTTGAACTGGGGAAGCGGGTCTTTCAGTCGCGACCCGGAGAGCAGACCATCATTGACAGTCCTGCCCTGGCCGCTGCTGTCCTTGGTGCTGATCTCATGTGGCAACCCACGGAACGGTTTGCGGTTCTCCTGCTGGATGTGCGCCATCGCGTGTTGGGATCCCATGTGATTACAGTGGGCACGGCCACCGAAACCCTTGCCCATCCCCGCGAAATTTTTCGGGAAGCCGTGCGCCGCAATGCTAGCCGCCTAATTATTGCCCACAACCATCCCTCCGGCAATCTCTCTCCCAGTCAAGCAGATCTGGACTTGACAAAACAAATTCTACGAGCGGGACAGCTCATGGAAATTCCAGTGCTTGACCATTTGATTCTCGGGAATGGGGATTACCAAAGTCTGCGGGAGATGACCTCCCTCTGGCAAGAGGTGCCCCAAGGGGAGGGCAGTGCCTAATCCTCATCCGGTTCATTTTCCAGCAGCGCTTTTGCCTCTAGGAGTTGCTCTTTGTGGGCCTCACTGACAATTGGGTAATGTAGGTTCAGACTCGCCAATTTTTGATAAATAAAGTGAGCCACCATCAGCCGCGCAAACCACTTGTGATTGGCGGGAATAATGTGCCAGGGTGCCCATTTGGTACTAGTGTGGCGAAAGACATCGGCATAGGCTGCTCGATAGTCCTCCCAGTGGGCGCGATCGCGCACGTCATCAATGGAAAATTTCCAGTTCTTTTCCGGACGGCTAATACGCTCCAAAAAGCGTTTCTTTTGCTCTGCTTTGGAGATATTCAGGAAAAACTTGAGGATGAGAATGCCATTGCGTGTTAAGTAACGTTCGTAGTTATTAATATCCTCAAAGCGCTCTTTCCAGATGTGCTTGGTCTTGGTTTCGGGAGGCAGTTGCTGGCGATTGAGCCAATCGGGGTGTACGCGCACCACAAGGACTTCTTCGTAATAGGAGCGATTAAAAATACCAATACAGCCTCGCTCGGGCAAGGCACGATTCGCTCGCCACAAAAAGTCATGATCCAACTCCTCGGCACTGGGTGCCTTAAAGCTATAGACGCGGCAGCCTTGGGGGTTAATGCCACTCATGACGTGTTTGATCGTGCTGTCTTTGCCCGCTGCATCCATCGCTTGGAAAATAATCAGCAGCGCATAGATATTCTGGGCATAGAGAACATCTTGGTAGGCCGCTAGCTTCTTGATGCCAGCAACAAGGAGTTCTTGGGCTTCGACTTTGCTTTTGAGGCCAGCGGTGTCCGCAGGATCATAGTCCTTCCAGTGAAATTTCCCCCCCGCGCGAACAATATAGCGATCGGGGTTAATTGGGTCGAGAAAATCTTGAGGAATCATGATCAAGGGGAGATACAGCAGAAGTGTATCCTAGCCTACATTATCCCATTGCAGAACAATCAAAAGATTCCACCTTGCCGGCTATCTTTAACAAATTGTATAAGGCAGGGGCAAAACAGAATTCTGTTTGTATGCTGTATCAGTAGGCGAGCGATCGCCCTCCATCGAATCATTTCCTGTCGTTTGCGTTTTGGACAGCCACGGTGGCTCCGATTAAACCTCACAAACTGGATCTGGATGCCAGTTACCCCTGCCCCTGTCGCCGCCAGGGGGAGTTGATGCCGATTGCCCTCACAGAAGCGTTTGGCTGTCGGCGCTGTCAGCAAATTTTTGTTGTGCGTCCCGATGGCTATTCCATTGAGCAGTTGGCAACCACCTATCCCTACAAACGGGCGTGGTATTGGACGGGCTTGCAGTGGAATCAGTTGCAGCGGGGCTTCTCAGAAAGCTACTGGTATTTCGCCATCGGTCTGAGCTTCTTTTTATTGATGCCTATTCTCCTCTGGCTACCCTTACTTCTACAATTGTCCTTAAAGCCTGAAGGGTTGCTATGGGTGATTGCCTCCCTGCTGATTGCACTCACGCCAGCATTTCTAGTCTGGATTGCCCTCTCCCGTCATTGAAGGCGCTGCGGCCATGTTGCCTGAGCCACTGAGGAGGGCGCGGGTGGCCAGTACCCACCTCAGTCAAGCTAGCTATGCCCTCCGTCAGGAAGCCCTTAGGCACCTCATTGAGGAGTTGGCAACAGCAGAACCTCTCCTGTTGGAGCAAAATACTCTCGATCTCGAATCCAGCCGCGATCTAGCAGTGTCTCAGATTGTGCTTGGTTGGCTGCGGCTGACCCATGAGCGCCTGCAGCGTATTCGCCACTGGCTAGAGCATCTCTACCATGCGGCAGATCCATGGCAACAACCATTGCCGACGCGCCCCGAGGGGTTTCAGTATGCCGTTCCCCTAGGGGTGGTGGCCTTAGTCTATGAAGGGCTACCCACTTTGAGCTTGATGCTGGCGGGCATGGCACTCAAAACAGGAAATGCCCTTGTGCTCTGGAGTGGTGAAAGTAGTCACTATACCGCTGGGGCGATCGCGACTCTCATCGAGGCCGCATTGAGCAAAACCAGTCTACCGAAAACCACTATTCAAACCCTCTCCCTTAGTCCGGCCAGTTGGCTGGGGGATCCCACTGCTGTTGATTTAGCCCTTGTCTATGGCCGCTCCCGCTTTGTTGCGGAGCAACGGGCTGCTGCTCGCTGTCCCTTGGTCTCTCTTTCCCTTGGTAATACCTATCTCGTTTGGGATGGTTCAGTGTCACCAGAGAGTGTCCTCAACTGTATTCAGCACAGCCACCAAGCCAATCCCGATCGCGCCCTTGCTATTGAAAAGGTGATTGTGCTCGGTAATGTCAACCCCTCCCATCTTGCATTTGTGATCAATGAACTCACCCAAGCAGGCTACAAACAAGGGGTCGATGAGCACTTACACCGCACCTATCCCGAAATTCCCCTTGTGGACGCCAGTGAGTGGCCGCTCCCTTACCTGGATCAACGCTTGGCGTGGCACTACGAAGAAGATCTCATCGCCGCCGTGAATTGGATTCACCAGTATGGCAGCGCCGCCAGTGGGATTATAGCCAGCAGTTACGAAGACTGCCGCGCCTTTTATCAGCAGGTGCAAACGCCCCTTGTATTTGTCAATCGGCCCCCCCAATTAGAGCGCTTGGATGCGCTGGCCATTGGTGCTGCTGCAAAGGGTTTTCAGCGGGGACTCTTTGGCCTTGCTCAACTACTCAGTACGAAGCAGGTCTATCTCTAGACAATCAAAACCTTAGGTAGAACTCACGGGGAAAGGTGTCAGCCAATCCCTACTGCCGTTGGTTTCCACTTCCGTGAGCCAGCGTTGATAATCGGCCACAAGCTGCTGACTGAGGCGCTGTTTAATTGTTAGGAGAACGCTCTTGAGTAAGCCATTGCCGGTGGCTTCGAGAATCGGCCGCGGCGTCAGATCCAAGGGAGGCGGAATATCTACGCCCACCTGCAAGTCAGCAAGACCGATTAAATCCGTACCGTTGGCCGTGGCTTGGGGAGACAAGTAGCCTGCGAGGGCTAGGTGAAAGCGGCGATTGATGTAGTCCACACCGCGAATTTCACAGCCGAGGGAGCGCAATTGTAAAGAGCCGTCACTATTGGCATGAACCACTAAATCTACGGTGGGCTGCAAGCTGACCATGAGAAAGTTTAAGGGGCGCATCTTCAGGCGAAAGCGATCGCTTCCCAAAAATTCCACTCGGGTTGGATCAGTTAGGGCATAGACAAGCCGCCGGGGTTGACGCAGGTAGTGCTGTAAGGGAGCCGTGGGTGTTTCAATACTGAGGCGGACAGATTGGCTGGCCTTAAATTGTAAGTACATAGCACACCTAGCAAACGTTGTTTTTAATGTAACGAATTATTAAGGAAATAGGTAAAGGGTAAACCGAACCCCCTAGTCAGTCCAGCGGGTTTGCCGTCCCAGCCAAAGGACCGGAATGAGACCCACGATCACCAGGGCCAAAGCACTTAGGGCTGCCTCAGGAAGTCGCTCATCAGAGGCAAAGCGGTAAACCTGTATTGCTAGGGTATCAAAGTTAAAGGGCCGAATCACCAATGTTGCCGGCAATTCCTTCATCACATCCACAAAGACCATCAGGGCGGCGGTAAAAAGGCCGGGCACCATCAGCGGCAAGTGAATCGTGCGCAGAATATTCCAAGGGGATCGCCCCAGGGTCCGCGCCACCTCATCGAGAGAAGGGCGAATTTTCACCAAGCTAGCCTCCACACTGCCTAAGGAAACCGCCAAAAAGCGTACCAAGTAGGCATAGATCAGTGCTGTAATCGTGCCACTGAGAATCAAGCCCACTTCCACCCCCCACAGGTGCTCAGTGACATCATTAATGACGTTGTCTAGCCCCCCCAAGGGCATGAGAATCCCCACAGCAATCACTGTCCCCGGAATGGCATAGCCCATGGCAGCCATCTGTGTTCCCCAGCGCACCCAAACCGTTGGCAGCAGACGTCGCCCATAGGCCAGCAGCAGGGCAATACCCACCGCCAGTAGTGCCGAGAGCGTCGCCAAAATGAGGCTGTGGCTGGCATGTTCTAAAAATTCACGGCTGAGTTGTAATTGCTGGTAGCTGATGGCCAAGTAGAGCAGCAACCCGCCGGGGAGCAGGAGGCCAAAGAACACCGGGAGGGCACAGACTAGCCAAGCCAGAGCCGCTCGCCATCCCTTGAGCCCATAGGGAATGGGGCGATCGCTGCCCCGCCTGTAATAACGTGCCTTGCCCCGCGACCACTTTTCTAGGAGCAGGAGGGCAAAAACAATGACCACCAGAACTGAGGCCAACTGGGCCGCGGCCACGGGATCGCCCATGCCAAACCAGGTGCGGTAAATTCCTACGGTGAAGGTATCGACACCAAAGTACTGCACGGTACCAAAATCATTGAGGGTTTCCATGAGGGCAAAGCTCGTACCCGCAGCGATCGCCGGCCGAGCAAGGGGAAATGCCACTGTCCAAAAACTACGCCAGGGCCCACAGCCAAGGGAGCGACTGGCCTCTAAGCTACAGGTGGCCTGCTCCAAAAACGCCACTCGCGCCAAGAGAAAAACATAGGGATAAAGAACCAGGGTGAGCAGGGCGATCGCCCCGCCAAGGGAGCGGATATTGGGAAACCAATAGTCACCGTAACCCCAGCCCGTTAGTTCCCGTAGCCATGTCTGAATCGGACCTTCAAAGGCAAAAAATTCCGTATAGGTGTAGGCCAAGACATAGGCGGGAGCCGCCAAAGGGGTCAACAGCAGCCATTGCCACCAGCGCACGCCCCAAAATTGACAGTTGGTAACCAACCATGCCGTACTGACACCAATGACCACAACGCCTATCCCCACGCCCAACATCAACCAGAGGGAGTTCAACAGGTAGGCGGGCAAAACGGTTGTGGCCAAATGCTGCCAAGTGTTACCCGTATTAACAAAGACTTTGCTGAGAATGACGAGAATGGGCACGGCAACCACAAGGGCAATCAGCCCCACCAGTAACTCCCAAGGTTTCAGTCGCACCCACCGCGGTAGGCTGAGGGACTTAAGCACGGCACGACCTCCAAAAACAGGCACTCACTTTCTCAAACAGACTCAAAAATCGTCAAACTAAAATCTAGCCAGGGGGATCGCGTAATCATGGCACTCGTAGAAATGTAGTCCACCCCCGTCAAGGCCACCGGTCGCAAAGTGTCTAGGGTGATATTACCAGAGGCCTCAATTTTAATGTGGGGGGCTGCAGCGCGGATCATCGCCACTGCTTGGGTCATCTCTGGAATCGGCATATTGTCGAGCATGATGACATCTACGCCAAGGAGAAGGGCTTGGCGCACCTGCTCAAGGGTTTCGGTTTCCACCTCAATGGTCAAGGGAAAGGGACTGGCTTGGCGAACTTTTTCAACCGCAGCTGTGATGCCCCCGGCCGCCACAATGTGGTTGTCCTTAATCAGGATTGCATCGTCAAGGCCAAAGCGATGGTTGACACCGCCCCCCACAGCCACTGCATATTTTTCTAGCAGGCGCAGTCCGGGCGTTGTTTTGCGGGTATCCACCAGTTGGGTCGGCAAATCAGCAATTGCTTGGACGTAGGTATGGGTGAGAGTGGCAATGCCACTGAGGCGCATCAAGCAATTGAGGGCGAGCCGTTCACCCAGGAGTAATGTTTCTAGGGGAGCCGCAATCCGGGCAACAATGGTCGGCTCCTCACAAATTGCGCCCTCGGCCTGCTCGTAGGTGAACACTACCGCTGTGGTCAGGCGTTGGAAAACTCGCTCCACAATGGGCAGACCGGCAATGACCCCCTGACTTTTGAGACGGATATAGGCTTTTCCTTGGCGATCCTGGAGATGCAAGGCTTGGGTGGTGCGATCGCCCCGACCAATGTCCTCCTGCAACCATTGATCCAAGAGGGGATCCAAGATAGACCACGGCGGTAAATAGGCAGACACCCTAGGATTCATTGGAGAGCGTCACCAATGCCTGTAACTTGTCCCAGGCCGCGCCACTGGCCAGAATCGCTTTTGCCCGATCGACCCCTTCCCACCAATCCTGCACCGCTGCGGCCACATAGAGGGCTAAGGCCGCATTGAGCGCTACCACATTCTGCTGGGCACTTGTGCCCTTTCCCTGAAGAACGTGGGTGAGAATTTCGGCATTGGTCTGGACATTTCCCCCAGCAAGATCCTTCAGGGGTGCACTGGCGAGCCCCAAAGCTTGAGGATCAAGAACTTCTTGGCGCAGCGACTCCTCAGGGCTGCTAAACATCACTAGATCGGTCATATTGCCAAGGGTAGCCTCATCCACCCCTTCACGGCCATAGAGGACAATGCCCCGTTGGCGGCCGAGACGTTGCAGGGCACCGGCCATCGCTTCCAGATAGCGATCGCTAAAAACCCCAATCACTTGTCCTGTGGGATAGAGCGGATTCACCAAAGGGCCAAGGAGGTTAAAGACCGTGCGAATTTTCAGGGTACGCCGCAGGGGAGCGACGGCCTTCATGGCTGGATGCCAACCGGGGGCAAAGAGGAACGTGATCCCCACTTCCTTGAGTAAAAAGGCGGGATCACTGTGGGCAAGGTTGACCCCAAGAGTCTCAAGGACATCGGCGGAACCCACCCGACTAGAGACTGAACGATTGCCATGCTTGGCCACTTTGACCCCCGCTGCCGCCACGACAAAGGCCACTGCTGTGGAGATATTAAAGGTACCCGCGCGATCGCCCCCGGTGCCGCAGGTATCAATGAGGGGTTCGGCTAAATTCAGCGGCGCACCTGCGGATTGAGCCAACAATACATTGGCCATCCCCGTCAGTTCCTCAACCGTTAGTCCCTTGAGCTGTAATGCCGTAACAATGGCACCGGAGAGGGCATCGGGAATTTCTTCTGCCAGCCATCCTTGCATTAACTGAGCCGCCTGCTCTTGGGTTAGGGCTTGGCGATCAAGGAGTTGTTGGAGCAGGTCAGACCACATTGAACCTTGCAGGAAGAGAATCGAGGCTGAATTTAGACTTAGTTAGACTCAATTAGACTTAATTAAGTTGTTGCTGGCGCTGACGTGCCTGCCAATAGTGCATCGGTAAGCAAAGCAGCGAAGAGGCGGTAAGCAAAAAGGCCAAGAGTGCAGTGATTTTGCACATTTGACCCAAATCCGTACCTTCTAATGGTACAGCGATTTGCAGACCCTGGGCACCACAATAGACGAGCCAATAGACAAAGATCATGCGCCAAAGGGTTTCACCGTAGGCCTCTTGGGGGGAATACTCCCGCAGGGGAAATTGTTTTTCCTCTTGATAAGCCGCGTACAAGAGCCAGCTTAAGCCACTCAGGGCGGCGATCGCCGAAACAATTAAGATTCCCACTGACCAAGAAGCAGCCACTGTCATTGTTCTTTTGCACTCCCTATTATCAGCACATCGTTCCTTAGTCTAGGGGAGTCATTTGCAAGGGATGACAATTGCTAACAATTTGAAATTTTTACATCAACATAATTTACAAATGCCCTCTAGGTTCAGGTGAGCCATGATGGTTTTTGTCAATTCCTCCAGTGCAATAGTCCGTTGCTCGGCATAGTGGGGAACGGCTGTGGGCAGGGGGGGCAGTTGCCGGCGCGATCGCAACCCATTGAGCCAATGGCGACGCCAAGCACCGTTTTCCAATAGCCCATGGAGATACGTGCCCCAAAGTGTGCCCGCTCTGTTCACAAGCCCCAGTTCTGGGGCAGCAAAAAGGGGTTGCCAACCTTGGAGATCACCGGTGTATTCACTTTGGCCTTGGTGAATTTCATAGCCCAGGATCGGCTCAGGACAGTTGAAATGCAGCGATTGGGTTTGTTGTTGCTGGGTACATTTGGTTGCCCCCAATTGGGTGTGCAGCGGCATGAGGCCCAATCCTGCATAGGTGCCGGGGCATCCCTCTAGGCCTAGGGGATCGCTGATGGTGGTACCCAACATCTGCCAACCGCCGCAAATGCCCAGAATCGTTCCCCCTTGGGCAGCGTAGGTTTTGAGTTGCTCTGCCATCCCCGTTTCCCGCAGGACCTGAAGATCAGCAATGGTCGTTTTCGTCCCCGGCAAGATCACGGCATCGGGTTGCCCTAGGGGACGATGGGGGGGCAAAAACTCAACAGCAACACTGGGTTCTGCCAGCAGAGGATCCATATCGGTAAAGTTGGCAATACGCGGTAGTCGAATCACCGTAATTTTCAGGTCTGCCCCCTGGCGTTGTGGACGGGGATTCCAAAGATCAAGGGAATCTTCGGCAGCGTAGTGGCGCTCGAGCCATGGAATCACCCCTAAAACTGGTACCCCCGTGGTCTCCTCTAGCCATTGCAAGCCACTGTCAAGGAGCGATCGCTGGCCGCGAAATTTATTAATCACGATCCCCTGAATCAACGCCCGCTCAGCGGGTTCCAGGAGCATCAATGTCCCGACAATGTGGGCAAACACACCACCGCGATCAATATCGGCCACAAGCAGGGTCGGTGCCCCAAGATAAGTGGCCACCCGCATATTCGTGAGATCGCGATGCTTGAGATTAATTTCCGCTGGTGACCCTGCGCCCTCACACACAATCCAGTCAAACCGCTGCTGGAGATCTGCCAGGGCCTCTGTAATTGCCTGCCAACCCCGCTCAAAATAGTCCCGATAGTAGTCGGCCGCTTGGGTAACACCCGCCACCTGCCCTCTGAGGATCACTTGGGAGGTCATGTTGCCTTGGGGCTTGAGGAGAATTGGGTTCATTGCCACTTCGGGTTCTATCCCTGCCGCCCAGGCCTGCATTGCTTGGGCATAGCCAATTTCGCCGCCGTCACGGGTGACGTAGGCATTCAAGGCCATATTTTGTCCCTTAAAGGGAGTGACACGGTAGCCCTGCTGAGCCAGCCAACGACAAATCACGGCTGCGAGGAGGGATTTACCCGCATGGGACGTGGTTCCCACTACCATCAGGGATTTAGCCTTCATGGTCGAGTTCATCATTACTTCACTGCCTGCGGTACCTTTTCCAACAGTTCTGGGGCTAGAGATTGGGTGAGGTTCAGGCCATGGGTGGGTGAACTCAACACCATTGCTGCTGCTGGTGTCAGCCACTGCCGCGCCTGTTCATCCCCCAAGAGGTGCAAGCGTAAAAAGGCCAAGCTCAATCCTCGGAGATAGGCGCGCGATCGCAGGGGTGTGGCCCCCACAAGCACCTTTGGTACAGGCAGCACGGGTTCATTGGGACTGGTCTCAAAAAATAAAAAAAAATGGGTCGCATTGTCCATCAACACCAAGTAGCGAT
>NZ_JACOMP010000264.1:0-17311 GCF_014466085.1 Thermosynechococcus sp. OHK43 | reverse complement strand
TTCGCTATAGCCGATGGCCTCAGCCATTTCGCGATTGAGCGCCACTGTCTTTTGTAGAATTGGCGTGAACTGGCTGAACTCGCTGTTTATCTGCGCTCCGGGGCAAAACGCCTTGAAATTGCCACCACCCTCACCCGCAACGCCGACATCATTGTTTCCCGTGCTGCCAACCGCATCTTTGTCGGTGGTTCCCCCATGGCCTTTCTCTCCCGTCCCCAAACTGAAGAAGCCCCCCAATTCACCACTGGGGCAAGGGGCGAAGCCATTGACATGAAAGAAGCCATGAAGCTGGGAACCGCAACCTATGTGGACACCCGTGGTGGGTTCCTAGAGGGATTGCGCTCCATCTTTAGTGCGTCCAGTGGCGGTGCGCCCGTGGGCTTCAAGCCGATCAACATTGCCCGCTATGGCCCAGCGCGCATGGAAAAATCCCTGCGGGACTTGGATTGGTTCCTGCGCTATACCACCTACGCCATTGTGGCCGGTGATCCCAACATTCTGGCGGTGAATACCCGCGGCTTGCGGGAAATCATTGAGGCTGCTTGCTCCAGTGATGCCACGATTGCTGCCCTGCAGGAAATGCGGCGGGCAGCTCTCAGCTATTTTGAAAAAGACGCCGAAGCCAAGGGCATTGTCGAAACCTACTTTGACGTTCTGATCAACGAATTTATTGCCCCCGCCCCCTCCGATAAGGTGCGGCAGCGCAACTCCACCGATCTACAAGGTCTGCAGCTGCCACAGATTTACTTCAATGCCGCCGAGCGTCGTCCCAAATTTGTGATGAAGCCAGGGCTATCCGCTGCCGAGAAGAACGAAGTAGTTAAGGCCGCCTATCGGCAAATCTTTGAGCGCGACATCTCCCGGGCCTACGGTTTGGGTATCTCCGACTTGGAATCGAAGGTGAAAAATGGCTCCATCTCCATGAAGGAGTTCATCCGCCAACTGGCCAAATCGCCTCTCTACCGCAAAAACTTCTACGAACCCTATATCAACAGCCGTGCCCTAGAACTCGCCTTCCGCCACATTTTGGGTCGTGGGCCCTCTAGCCGCGAGGAAGTGCAAACCTACTTTGCCATTATTTCCAAGGGGGGTCTCCCTGCCTTGGTGGATGCCCTTGTGGATTCCAAGGAATACAGCGACTACTTTGGCGAAGAAACGGTGCCCTATCTGCGGGGTCTGGGTCAAGAGGCCCAAGAGTGTCGCAACTGGGGTGCCCAACAGGATCTCTTCAAGTACAGTGCTCCCTTCCGCAAAGTTCCCCAATTCATCACTACCTTTGCTACCCAAGATCAGCCCCTGCCAGATCAACACCCCTATGGGTCCGGCAACGATCCCCTGGAAATTCAGTTTGGCGCCATCTTCCCAAAAGAAAAGAAAAACCCCAGGACTCGCCCTCAACCCTTCAACAAAGACACCCGCCGCATTCTCATTGCGCGCGGGCCAGGGATCAACAATCAGGTGAGCAATCCAGCAGCCCGTGGTGTCACCCCCGGTACCCTAGGGCCAAAGGTCTTCAAGCTGGATCAGCTTCCCAGCATCAATGCCCGCATTGGCAAGCGCTCCATCGCCACGGGCGGCGACAGTGTCAAATTTGCTGAAAGTTCGACCCAGCGAGTGATTCGTGCCGCTTATCTCCAAGTTTTTGGCCGTGATGTCTATGAAGGGCAGCGCCAAAAAGTCGCTGAGATCAAACTGGAGAACGGTGAAATCTCTGTCCGTGAGTTTGTGCGGATTTTGGCCAAGTCAAACCTCTTCCGCAGCCTCTACTGGACACCACTGTACGTCACGAAGGCGATTGAATATATTCACCGTCGCCTCTTGGGTCGTCCCACCTATGGTCGCCAAGAGATGAATGCCTACTTTGACATTGCCTCGAAGAAAGGTCTCTATGGCTTGGTGGATGCCATCATTGACAGCCAAGAGTACAGCGAAGCCTTTGGTGAAGATACGGTTCCCTACGAGCGCTACATTACGCCCCAGGGTCTGGCTCTGCGATCGCTACGGGTGGGGACAATTGGCGAAACTGGCGTACCCCCTGAAAAAGAAGAAACACCTCGCTTTGTCGAACTGGGGGCGGTCACCGAACTGCGCACTGAGCCAGCGATTCAGTTCCGTGCCAATCAAGGGGTGAGCAAGCGCCGCGAGCAGACCAAGGTCTTCAAGCTCACGGATCTCAACGACAAGCAAAATCTGCAACTGGTGATTCAGGCGGCCTATCGTCAGGTTTTTGAGCGGGATGTTGCCCCCTACATTGTTCGCGATGAGTTTACCGCCCTTGAATCCAAGCTCAGCAACGGCGAGATCACCCTCAAGGAGTTCATCGAAGCCTTGGGTTGCTCTGAACTCTATCAGAAGGAGTTCTACACCCCTTACCCCAACACCAAAGTCATTGAACTGGGTACCAAACATTTCTTGGGGCGGGCACCCGTTGATCAAGCGGAAATTCGCCGCTACAACCAAATTCTTGCCACCCAGGGCTTAAAGGCCTTTGTCCAAGCCCTCGTCAGTAGTGCTGAATACGCTGAAGCCTTTGGTGAAGATACGGTGCCCTATCGTCGCTTCCCCACCTTGCCAGCGGCCAACTTCCCCAACACTGAGAAACTGCACAATCAACTCACGAAGCAAAGTGATGCGATTGTCGTGCCCAGCTTCGCGCCGGTCAAACCTCGCCTCGATAACACGAAGCTGCCGCTCCTTAGTCGGGCGATCGCCGAGCAAGAAGCTAAAGCCCGTCAAGCGGATCCCAGCAAGCCCCGCTTTATCGAATTGGGACGCTCCTTCCGCAATGGCGATGGTCAATCGGTGGAAGTGGGGGTCGGTACCACCCGTCGCCGTCCCGCTCGTATTTTCCGCATGACCGTGGGTGCCCCTAGTGCTGAAGTGGAGCTGGTCATCAATGCCATCTACTGCCAAGTGATGGATGTCTTTAGTGGCCAAGTGCCGAGCCAGTTCCGGCGCCCTGATCTGGAAAGCCGCCTGCGCAATGGTGAAATTACCGTCCGCGAGTTTGTGCGTACACTGGCCAGCTCGGAGATCTATCGCAACCGCTTCTACACCCCCTATCCCAACACCAAGGTGATTGAGTTCCTCTTCCGTCACCTCCTTGGTCGCGCCCCAGCCACCCAAGCGGAAATTCGCCAATACAACAAAATCTTGGCGGATCAAGGCCTCAAGGCTGCTGTCGAAACGATGGTAAATAGCCCTGAGTACAGCCGCTACTTTGGCGAAGATGTCGTGCCCTACAAACGCTTCCCGACGCTGCCAGCGGGCAACTACATTGGCAGTGTCAAAGCCGATGCCGACTTGGTGAAGCAATCCTGGTCGAGCCTCTCGCCCTCATTGGTGGGGATTCAGCCCAGTCATCGCGACTAGGGTACGCTGCCACTAACCACTTGTGAATCAATCCACTAGCGGATGCTCCTGTAGGGGTGTCCGCTTTTTTGCGCGACAAGACCACGTTAAAATATCTTAAAGATTTCCAATTCTGAAAAACCCGCAAAATCCCCTCCTGGTAAGGGTTGGCAGTCTTTCTATAACCAGTAAAAAAATGATAGAGTACAAAAAATTCACATTTTAATTTCTATCCATTGCTGTCCCCATTGAGTAGGAGTGTCCGTTACTTTGGAGACCCACAAAGAAAAGATACTCGTTGTTGACGATGAAGCGAGTATTCGTCGCATCTTAGAAACTCGGCTGTCAATGATTGGCTATACCGTCGTCACTGCTGCCGATGGCGAGGAAGCCCTGACCACCTTTCGGCAGGAGCAGCCAGATTTAGTGGTGCTTGATGTGATGATGCCGAAACTAGATGGCTATGGCGTCTGTCAAGAACTGCGCAAGGAATCGGATGTCCCGATTATTATGCTCACTGCCCTTGGCGATGTTGCTGATCGCATTACGGGGCTAGAACTGGGGGCCGATGATTATGTGGTCAAGCCCTTTTCCCCCAAGGAGTTGGAAGCCCGCATTCGCTCGGTACTGCGACGCATTGAGAAGACCAATACCTCTGGCATCCCTAGCTCCGGGGTGATTCAGGTGGGCAATATTCGCATTGACACCAATAAGCGGCAGGTCTACAAGGGGGATGAGCGCATTCGTCTCACGGGCATGGAATTTATGCTCTTGGAATTGCTGGTAGGACGCTCGGGCGAGCCTTTCTCCCGCGCAGAAATTCTGGAGCAAGTGTGGGGGTACACCCCCGAACGCCATGTGGATACACGGGTGGTGGATGTCCACATTTCCCGCTTGCGGGCTAAATTAGAGGAAGACCCCAGTAATCCAGAATTAATCTTGACCGCACGGGGCACAGGGTATCTCTTTCAGCGCATTACTGAACCGGGAGAAGCAAGCAACAAAAATCAATAGCTGCTTGGCTTGAGGGTGAGCCATGAATCAAAAACGCTGGCGCTGGTCAGAGGTGGTGGGTCTAGGTCTGACGGCTGTGGCTCTAGGCATTGTTGCCTTTATGCAGCAGGATGCCCTGCGTCAATTACAAGCTCAAACGGGCGAACAATTCACCGATGCCGAATATGAGCGCCAGAATGCTCAAACCATTACTCAAATGCAGCTTTTGGCAAAGTTACCTTCCTTTGGGTTTGACAATTTAGTTGCCGATTGGGCATTTTTGCAATTTCTGCAGTTTTTTGGGGATTCTGCTGCCCGCCAAGTCACGGGTTACGACGACGTACCTGCTTTCTTTGAGGTGATTATTGCCAAGGATCCCGGCTTTGCCCAAACCTATCCCTACCTCTCGACGGCAATTACGGTGTATGCAGGACAGCCACAAACCGCTGTGGCTTTGATGGATCGGGGGCTGGCTGCTATGGATCCCGCCTATCAACCAACGGCCTACTTGGCATGGGTGTTTCGGGCTATGGATGAATTGCTCTTTTTGGGCAACGGCCGAGCGGCAGCGGAGTCCTACGATCGCGCGGCGGCTTGGGCAGAACTGAATCCAGAGCCACAGGTACGTGCTGCAGCAGGGTATTATCGCTCGTTGGCACAAACCCTACGGCGAGATCCCGACAGTCGCATGGCCCAGATCAATGCCTGGATTTGGGCATTGGTCAATGCTGTCAGCGATCGCTCGCGACAAACAGCCATAGAAAATATTGAGCGCCTAGGGGGCAAAGTCTCACGGCTCCCCGATGGTACTTGGCAAATTCGCCATCCTGAAGATCTGCGGTAACCCCTGTGGAACGGACTATTGCCGAAATTAATGAAAAGATTACAGCAGGCAAAGCCACGGTTTGGACATTGGCAGAACTCAAAGCCCGTCTTGAAAGCCTGAGCATTGCCGAAGCAACCCGCCAAGTGGATGTGATTACGACGGGTACGTTTGAACCTATGGAGTCCTCCGGGGCGATCATTAACTTGGGACCGACAGATCCGCCCATTAAACTGCGGCAGTGCTGGCTTGATGGCATTCCCGCCTACAGTGGTTTTGGCGCTGTGGATCTGTACCTTGGGGCGGCCCAATCGCTGGATCCCAACTCTGAAGCAGGAGAAGCCGACAGTCTGCGGGAACGGGGGGGTGGCCATGTCATTGCCGATTTGATTGCGGGTAAAGCCATTCCCCTACGGGCGGTGGGCTGTGTTACGGATTGTTATCCCCGCGCCAGTTTAGAAACGGTGATTAGCAAAGACACCATCAACCAGTTCTATCTCTATAATCCCCGCAATCTGTATCAAAATTTTATTGTGGGTGTGAATGGGGGCGATCGCCCCCTCTATACCTATCTGGGTCCACTGCAACCGCAATTGGGGAATGCCGTTTATGCCTGTGGCGGTGCCCTCTCACCTCTGTTGAATGATCCCTACTTGCGATTGGTGGGGATTGGCACGCGCATTTTCCTCGGTGGTGGCATTGGTTATGTGGCCTGGGAAGGCACCCAACACTTTCCGTTGCAAAAACGCCTGGCCAACGACACCCCCATTGGTCCAGCCGCAACCCTTGCCCTCATTGGTGATGCCAAGCAAATGGATCCCTTTTGGGTGCGCGGTTGCTATTTCAAGCACTATGGGGCCTCTCTGATGCTGGGGGTGGGAGTTCCCCTGCCGGTGTTGGATCAAGAGGTCATTGCCCGCTGTGCCATTCGCGATGAGGACGTAGTGGCACCGATTATTGATTTTTCAATTCCTCGCCGGGTACGTCCCACCTTCGGCCTGGTCAACTATGCCCAACTCAAGTCCGGCAGCATCAAAATTGAAGGCAAAACCGTGCGCACTGCTCCCCTGACCAGCCTCTACTTGAGTCAACGCATTGCCGAAGTCCTCAAGGATTGGATTTACAGTGGTCGTTTTACCCTGACAGAACCCATTGCCCCTCTGCCGCGCGATCGCGCCTTTTTACCGCAACAACCTTGGATGCCCGCTGTCAGTGAGGATTAGTGAGGGTGGCAACCCTCCTTTCGCTATACTGACAAATAGTTCAACCGCCTTGGCCTTGGAATTCTGCAGTGCCTGACCTACGTGATTCAGACTACTGATAAACTCTTACGGAGCGGTGTTTAATAAAATAAAGATATAGGGCTCTGGATTCCAGCGATCGCGGACAACCCAAAAGTTGCATCCTTCATCAGCTCAAATCCATCATACGTATTCTTACGGTTGTTGCATGTTCTAGTTGTGTGTCAGTCTCAGCATTAGGGTAGAGGTCAAAGGCTGTGCAGTATCTCGCCGAAGTGATTAAAAAAACGGGTTTTATGGGGACGAGATCCGAGTTGAAATTATTGATGCGTGAGCAGTCGGGCTACTGGCACCCTGTCCCCCAAAACGAAGAAACGATTCCCTTTGACAATAGTCGCGACTACGGCAATGGCGTGCTGGTCTTTGTGGAAATGGCCGCTAACCGCCAAATTCAAAACGTAGATGAAGCGGCTCGCCGCCTCACGGGTATTTTGCACGGCTTTACACGGATGCGGGAGCGTTTCCAAAGTCAAGAGGAAGAAATTGAAGGCTGGAAGCAATCCCTCCTATATCAGGCGGAAGCGCTTAATCAACGGGAACAGGAATTTGAGCAGCGCAAAGAAGAACTCCAGGAACTAGAGGCACAACTGGCTGGCGCTGAAGAGCAGCTGGCACAACTCAACAAACTACGGGAGGAATTGACCGCAGAGGAAGAGCGGATTCAAGCGGAACGCCAAGCCCTTGAAAATTTACGCCACCAAGTCCATCAAGAGCAGCAGCGCTGGGAACAACTCAGATCAAGCCACAGCAATGGCCTATCCCCGGAACAAATTCGCCAAGTGGACTCGATTGTGCAGCAGTTGGCAGAGACCCTCAGCAGTGGTGGGGGTTCCCAAATCGCCGAATGTTTCCAAATTTTAGACCAGCAGCAGGCCTTGCTGAGCCAATACTGGCAGCAACTGGAGCAACTAGAGCAGGAAGTGAGCCAGCGGCAAGCCACCCTAGAGCAGCAACTTCAAGCTTTCCATGCAAAGGAGGAGACCTGGCGCACCGCTCAAGAACAATTTTGGCAAGACAGTCGGGCGATCGCCCTACAGGAGGAACTCTGCCGCTACAAACAGTCCGTTCTTGAAAAAGAACGCCACCTCCTTGCTCAACAGGAGGAAATGATCCAGCAAATGCGCCAAGCCATGGTCAGTGATCTCACAGAGGCAGTGGATGTGAATGCCCTGATGAAAATGCCCATGGAGGAACTCGAAAAAGAAGTGGCCAACCGAGGCAATGACCTCAAGCGTGCTTCTGCCTTTGTCAACGATCAAGAAGAAGAGCTAAAAATGGCTCTGGAGTCCCTAGCAGAACTGGAGCAAAAAATTAAAGAAGCCAGTGACTTCGATCGCCTGCAACTGGCGGGGGAACTAGAGGATGAGCGCCAGCGCTGTAATCTGCTCAATCAGGCCCTTGAGGGACAACGGCAAAATATTCGTGAAAAAGAAGCGATCTACAAAATTTACAAGCAAGTGTTAGAGGCCCGCAAAGATCCGGCCTCGCAGCAGGGCATTAGCCTCATTCCCATTCTCAGTGAACTTGAACACCAGTTTCAGGACTACAGTGTGGCCGTCAATCAACTCGCAGAGGAATTGCAGCAGGCCTATACCGATCTCGAAAGTTTGCGCCACGACCTCGAAGAGCGCCGCAAGCTGCAACAGCAGCAAAAAGATCAACTGAGCCAAGAAGAACAGGCACTGATTGAAGAACAACGTTTACTCGCCGCCAAACGGGGGCAGGCAAATCTGCTGCGGGAAATTTTACAACCCGTTCAAGATCGTCTCAATCACCTGCGCCAAAGCTTAGAGGGACTCAACCAAAATATCCTCAATGGCCGCCCCAGTGCCCTCATTTCTGACTTGCAGCAGGTGGTTATGAATCTGGGGCAGGGGGCTTAGCCCCTAGTGCCGCTGCCGCATTGCATCTCGGACTTTGGTTTCCCCTGTGGGGTTATTTTGCTCACGGTACAGCTTCAAAGCTACTTGATAGGCACTGCGGGCCTCCTGCTGCCGCCCTTGGGCTGCCAAGGCTTTCCCCAAGCGGTAAAATCCTTCGGGATCCTTGGGGTTGATCTGCGTGGCTTGACGATAAATCGCCGCCGCTTCCAGGGGATTATTTTGCTGCATTAACAGCTCACCAAAACTGAAGTAAGTGGCGACCCGTTCGGGTTGCAGGGTAATCAGGCGGCGGTAGGCTTGAATCGCTCGCTCGGGTTGATTCGCTGCCGCAGCCAGTTCGGCCACCTGTTGTAGCAGATCTGCATCCCGCTGACCCAAGTTAGCGGCGCGGTCAATTGCCTGCCAGCCATTGCCAGGATCGCCGGCCGCAAGGAGTGCCATTCCTAAATTGAGTTGAATTGAGGCATTGCCGGGGGCAAGGGCTGCCGCCTGTTGCAGGCTACTGAGGGCTTCAGGAATATTGCGTTGTTGGAGCAGCAAAACCCCTAATCCCTTTTGAGCTGACCAATTGCGGGGAGCAAGACGGAGGGCGGCGCGGTAGGCTTGTATGGCGCCTTGGGGATCCCCCATGCGGGCGAGAATTACCGCCAGTCCTTCATAGGCTTGAGCATTACGGTTATTCAGGCGGATGGCTTGGCGGTAGGCGGCAGCAGCACCGTCGTTTTCCCCCATCATCCCCAGACTGTAGCCCAGGGCATAGTAAAAATCAGCGTTTTGTTGATCCAGCTCAATCGCGCGTTGGTAAGCACGGGCAGCCTCGGCAAATTGTCCCTGCTGGGCATAGATGTAGCCAATGGCAGAATGCAGGCGAGGATTACGGCTCTCACTCTGGAGCAGTTGCTGATAAATGGCCAAGGCTTGGGCATAGTTTCCTCCTTCCACTAGCCGCTGCCCTTCCTGCATCAGCCGGCTCACTTGGCTATTGGCGTGGACTGGCGATGCCATCCAAAGGCTAAGACTGGCAATACTAGCCCACAAAAGGGAATTGAAGCGCATTGTGAGTGAGTCCTCCTCGCAAACGTTAACCCCAACTTAACGGTTGTTTACAGCTCCCTTAAGAGATACTGCAAATTCCGCCAAGGGCGATCGCCAAGGGTTAAGAGATCTAGTTAAAGCAAACTAAGGGTCTATTCTGGACAATTTTGACCCCCATGGCAAATCAGGCCAATTAGTAAGGGAATTAGTAAGGTAGGTGTCCGATGGCGAGACGATGCAACATTGCCCTTGTGGGCAACTACAACAGTGGCAAAACGACCCTTGCAGAAAGTATTTTGCGCCTTACCCGCGCCACCAACGGGAAAGCCAGTAGTCTTCTGGATACCAGTCCTGAGGCGCGCGATCGCCAGATGGGCGTGGAACTGAATGTTGTCCATACCCAGTACGGGGAGCTAGACCTCACCCTTCTCGACTGTCCCGGCTCAGTGGAATTGCTCCAAGAAACCCTCAATGCCCTTGTGGGTGTGGACATGGCGATCGTGGTCTGTGAACCCCTGAGCGATCGCGCCTTTACCCTAACCCCCCTATTCAAATTCCTCGATGACTGGCAAATTCCCCATATCCTTTTTGTCAACAAGATGGAGCGTGCCCATGATCCCTACATGGAGATTCTAGCCGCCTATCGCCAAGTGTCCAGCCGTCCCCTTGTGCCCCACCAGTACCCCATTTGGCAGGGGGATGACCTCTTGGGCTACATTGACTTGGTGACGGAGCAGGCCTATCACTACCATGCGGGGGCGGCGGCGGATTTAGTCCCCTTTCCTTCGGAATTACAAGCCGTCGAACAGGCGGCGCGGGCAGAGCTCCTAGAGGCGCTGGCCAACTACGATGATCACCTCCTCGAAGAACTCCTGGAGGATATTGCACCACCGGAAAGTGAAATCATGGCGGATTTGCGCTGGGAGTTGGGAGCCGACTTAATTGTGCCCGTCTTTTTTGGCAGTGCCCAAACGGACGATGGTGTGCGCCCCCTATTGGCAGCCCTCGATCGCGAAGCACCCGATGCCACAGCAACCGCTGCCCATCGCCAGATCAACGGTGAGGAGCCTCTCGCCCAAGTGCTCAAGACGTTCTATGTACCCCAAGGAGGTGGCAAACTCTCCCTTGTGCGGGTCTGGCAGGGCACCTTGACCGATGGCATGAGCTTGAATGGGGTGCGCGTGGGGGGCATCTACCGTGCCCAGGGCACGCAATTAGAATCCTTGGGGCAAGCAACGGCGGGTGAGGTTGTCCTATTGGCACGGCTGGAGGGCATTCGTACAGGTGAGACCCTCAGTGGCAGTGGTCAGGTACCCCCTTTGCCCTGTGCACCACAACTGGAACCGGTCTATGCCCTGGCCATGACTCCCAGTAAACGGAGTGACGAGGTGAAGCTCACTGGCGCGCTGCAAAAACTCCTTGAGGAAGACCCGGCGCTGCATTGGGAACAGCATGGCGATACCCATGAAATGATTCTCTGGGGACAGGGTGAAATTCACTTGCAGATTGCCCTCGATCGCCTGCGTCGCAAATATAACCTACCGATGCAAACCCATCTACCCCAAGTCCCCTACAGGGAAACCATTCGCCGTAGTATCAAAAATAGCCATGGCCGCTATAAACATCAAACCGGTGGCCACGGCCAATTTGGGGATGTATACCTCGATATCGCTCCCCTAGAGCGCGGCAGCGGCTTCCAATTTAGTGAAACCATTGTCGGTGGCGTTGTTCCCAAGCAATATATCCCCGGTGTTGAGCAGGGGGTGCGCGAATTCCTGAACCAAGGCCCCTTGGGCTTTCCGATTGTGGATGTGGCTGTTACCCTCACCAATGGCTCTTACCACTCTGTGGATAGCTCTGAGCAAGCCTTTCGCCAAGCAGCCCGCCTTGCTATGCAAGCGGGAATTCCCCAGTGTGAACCGCAACTCCTAGAACCCATCATGGCGGTACAGGTGTGGATGCCCCAAGCCTTTACCGCTAAGGTGATGCAGGCTTTAACAGGGCGGCGCGGTCAGGTTTTGGGCTACAGCTGTAAGGAGGGTTGGCCCGGCTGGGAACAGATTGAGGCCTATTTACCGCAAGCGGAAATGCATGACTTTGTGGTGGAGTTGCGATCGCTGACCATGGGCACTGGTGGCTTCCATTGGCAATTTGACCATCTTCAGGAAGTACCGGAGAAACTGGCCGCGATGATTGTCCAGCGCCACAAAAACGCCTAGGCCACTCCTTGAGCCGCCTTGGCCTGCAATTCCTGAAGTCGTGTGGCCATAATCTCCTGAATCTGCGCCTCCCGCTGGCGATCGCCCTCATCAAGGTCATCGGCCACGGTGCCGGGAGCGGCTTGGAATTTCTTGAGTTGACGGTCAAAGAAACTATTGGGAAAGCGGCGATACTCAACGGTCCGCTGCTCGAGGCGGGCAGTGTGGCAAAACTGGTGCAACCAATAGGCATAGGCCACATCCTCAGCCCCATAGCGAAATTGGCGAAACACCTCATCCTCTGGAAAGCCGCCAATAAACTCATGGACTTCGCGGCGCACAGCCAGGTTCAGCACCAAGGTTTGCTCGAGGCTCTGGTGCCAGTAGGGATGCAGGCGATCGCGACAATAGACCCCCGTGCGCACCGCCCCAAAATAGGCCGGGGCATAGGGTGCCGGCAAGGGCTGATTCAACACCGATAGAGCTAAAAACAGGTGCTCAGGGCGGTACAAATCATCGGCATCACAGAAAAAAATCACCTCACCTTTGGCTAAGCGCACCCCAATGTTCCGCGCCGCCGCAATCCCAACATTCGTCGGTAGGCCCACCAATTGCAGAGGGACAGCATTTGGCCATCCTGCCATCGCCACATCGCAGGTGCGATCCGTTGAACCATCGCTAATCAGGATGAATTCCCCCTCAGTGGCGTAGGGGAAGTGCCGTTGGAGGTAGCGGCAACTGGCAGCAATGCTCTCAAGGGTTTCGCGAAAGATCGTTTCTCCCCGCTGGCTCACCACATTGTAGGCGGGCATCACAATCGAGAAGGAACGCAGGCCAGCAAGTTCCACAGCAAGTCCCTCAGTCACTCGCCCTGATCTTCTCCCTAGGAGGGGCTTCGATGCAAAAATTGCCCGAGGTGTTGACAAACGCTCAGGGTATTCGCTAGATTAACTAATGCTGAGTCTTGCCCCCATCGTCTAGTGGCCTAGGACACCTCCCTTTCACGGAGGCGACGGGGATTCGAATTCCCCTGGGGGTATCCCACACGGGCAACCTCACATGAACAAGACGAACGGTGGATATTTGATTCGCCGCTCTCCTGCCAAAGTGCCACAATACGGAAAGTAGTGCAGGAGACAAAGGATGGACTGGGCAACACGGGTGATGCGGGTCACGCCGTCGGTAACGTTGGCGATGGATGCCAAGGCCAAAGCAATGCGGGCGGCGGGCGAAGATGTCTGTAGCTTCAGTGCGGGCGAACCCGACTTTGACACCCCTGCCCACATTCGTGAGGCTGTGAAAACAGCTCTCGATCAAGGTAAAACTCGCTATGGTCCGGCGGCAGGGGAACCGGCTCTGCGGCAGGCGATCGCCACCAAGCTCAACAGCGACAACCACCTACCCTATCGTGCGGAAAACATCCTCGTCACCAATGGCGGCAAGCAGGCCCTCTTTAACCTGATGCTGGCCCTGATCAACCCCGGCGATGAGGTGATTATTCCTGCCCCCTACTGGGTGAGTTATCCGGAAATGGTGCATCTAGCCAGTGGCACGCCAGTGATTGTGGCAACCACGCCGGAAACAGGTTATCGGATTACCCCTGCTCAACTGGAGGAGGCAATTACACCCAGGACACGGCTTTTTGTCCTCAATTCCCCCAGTAACCCCACGGGCATGGTCTATACACCTGAGGAAATTCGTGAGCTGGCGGCAGTGGTTGTGCGGCATCAACTGTGGGTCGTTTCTGATGAAATTTATGAAAAAATTCTCTACGATGGTGCCCAACACCTGAGCATTGGCGCAGTCAGTGGGGCCGCCTTTGAGCGCACGATTGTTTGCAGTGGGTTTGCCAAGGCCTATGCCATGACCGGCTGGCGGGTGGGCTACCTAGCAGGGGCAACGGAGATTATTAAAGTGGCAACCAAAATTCAGAGCCACAGCACCTCAAATGTGTGTACATTTGCCCAGTATGGTGCCCTTGCGGCCCTAGAAGGCAGTCAAACCTGTGTGGCTGAGATGGTGGCGGCATTTCGCGAGCGCCGTGCCTATATGTATGCAGGGATTTGTGAGATTCCGCGGCTGCGCTGTCTTAAACCCAATGGAGCATTTTATTTGTTTGTGGATATTGGCGAAACAGGCATAGGGTCCGTGGAATTTTGCGATCGCCTGCTGGCGGAGGAAAAAGTGGCCGCCGTCCCCGGTAAAGCCTTTGGCATGGATGATCACATTCGCCTCTCCTACGCCACGGATCTAGCCACGATTGAAAAAGGCCTGACCCGACTAGCAAAATTTGTCCAGCGGCTCTAAGTCCACAACCGCCCCACCGCTAGCAGCAACCCCGGCAGCACCTCGCTGCAATCAACCCTCTCCGGCGAGTCTAAACCAACCACTGCCTCTTGGGGACGCTAGCGTTCTCCTTAGCGGTCTTGGCTATTGATCAGCACTCCTAAGGACACCCCCAGTGGCCGATACGCCTGCATTTTGGTGCGGCAGCGGTCAATAGGATCCAATAGGATCCGAGGGCGATCGCAACTCAGCAACAAAATCCGGCAGATTGGGATAAGGTCCATCGGATCAACACCCGCTAGGGGGGAGTTAGCAATCCCAGAGATATCTGGGGAGGGTTGGCCGCCCCATTGGCCTTTGCCGGTTCCAAAGCCCCACTTCCACAATCAGCTCAAAATTTTGGCTACTCCCTTGCCCCCTGTGGGTGGCAGAATAATCAATTCACTAGTCTGGTCAATTCTAGGCGCAGCTCAGGAGGATGCGGCAGAGTTGATCAAAGCACCGTTGCATTGGGGACATTGAGCAGTAGCGGCGAGCTATCCCCAGGGGTTGGAGGAGTCATAGCCTTTGCCCAAGTGGTGTCACTTAATCCTAGGTAAGATCCTAGGTAAGGCTACTTAGGGATGCGCTTTGACATGTTGCCATGCCAGTTTGGCTGCACCGACAATGCCTGCGTAATTCCCAAGGGTTGCTCGCAAACAGTGGAGGTTATGGCGGGAGGTGGGCAGCACCCGCTCTTCCAATTCAGCAATCATCGAGGGAAAGAAGAGATCACTGGCGGCACTAATCCCCCCACCAATAATCACTGCTTCTGGGGTGAGCACATACACAAGGCTAGCAATGCCAGCGGCTAATTCGCGGCCATAGGTTTGCCAGAGGGCGATCGCCTCAGGATCGCCATTGCTGGCCCGCTCTGCCATCTCATGGGGTTCACAGCCCCAACGCCGCCGCAGGGCTTGGGCGGAAACGTGTTGCTCAAGGGAACCGCGATTGCCACTGTTGCAGGGAGGCCCGTTGTAATCGAGGGTAATCAGCCCCAACTCGCCGGCGGTGCCATCTCGACCAACAAACAACTCCCCATTCAAGATAATGGCACCCCCTACCCCCGTCCCCAACGTGAGCAAAATTAAATCCTTGAACTGACTCCCTGCTCCTAGCCATGCTTCCCCCAGGCCGGCACAGTTGGCATCGTTACCAATCACTGTGGGTTTGCCCGTCTGGTGTTCCAGGCTATCGCTAATAGGCACTTCGTACCAGTCAAGGTTGATGGCACGGCGGGCAATGCGACCACTGGCATCCACGGGTCCCGGTACGCCCATACCAATCGCCAACGCCCGATTCTCACTATCCAGTTCTTTCATCCCCTGCAAAATGGCTTTGATCACCCGTTCTGGAAAAGGGGGCTGAGGGGTCGGCAACACCAGGGAATGGAGACAATTCCCCTTGGGACTAAAACACCCCATTTTGATGGCAGTGCCACCTAGATCAACGCCAATAACGTAGGATTCACTCACAGAGATTTTGTTTGTCTCAATTGCAGGCGATCGCGGGCATCGTCGCCCAGTTGAATCGTCACATCCGATGCTAGCACACCCGTACTCTCCACCCGCACTTCTCCAAATCCCAGTAATAACTGCACTCGACGCGCTGCTGCCAAGTCCCCCTGCTGAGCAATGATCCGCGTAATCGGAATCGGTTGGGGGAATGGCTCCGCTACCAAGGGATAGGGGTAACCAGCGGTTGCCAGTTGCTCACTCAGATGCGTGACTAATGATTCTGGCAGGGTAGTATTTTGAATAGCAATCTGCACTTGGGCAGGGGAGGTCAAACCCGTCTCGCGCGGATCAGCAGTAGGGGTGTCACGGAAATACTGATCCGTTAGCCAAGCAATCCGTTGGTAATTGGGCAACCAATAGCTCACTGCCACTTCATCAGTGCTGCCATTAAAGTTCCCCGGCAGCAGCAGAAACTGCACCCGCGATCGCGGCAAGCTGGTAAGGAATTGACCCAGGCTCATCAGTTCTCCAACTGTTAGATTCGTATCCAAGTTTTCGCGGATAATACTGAGAATTTGGGGAGTACGGGCAAGGGTTTCCGGGCGAGCCGTTTGCTCCATCAATGCCCGCAAAAACATCTGTTGTCGCTGCACACGGCCAATATCGCCAAGGGCATCATAGCGAAAGCGCAGAAATTGCAGGGCTTGATTGCCATTCAGGTGTTGTCGTCCGGCTTGCAAATCAATATGGAGGTGCTGACTGTCATCGCGATAGCGCATAGCTATGGGCACATCCAGGGTCACACCCCCAAGGGTGTCAATGAGTTTCTCGATTCCTTGAACATTAATGCGCAAATAGCGATCGATGGGCACATCTCCCAACAGCTCACTGACGGTTGCTGCCGCCAACGCTGGTCCCCCAAGGGCATTGGCTTCGTTGATTTTGGCATCCCCGCGGCCGGGAATAAAGGTCAGCGTATCGCGGGGAATTGATAGTATCACTAAACGTTGCTGCACTGGGTCAAAGCGCACCAGTAGAAGTGAGTCCGATAGCCCCTCAACGGAATTAACTAGGGCATGGTAGGTCAGGTTGGGGTCGGGGGGGTGATCTAAGTCGGAAGTTAAGACCTTAGAGCCAATGAGCAATAAATTTAGCGGCTGATGGAGCCTTGCCCCTGTCCAGCGATCGCCCCGTTGAAACGCCTGCCACTCCTGACTGCTGAGTGATCGCTGCATGAGCGGTGTGCTCTGACTGAGTAGCCCCCAGAGTGCCCCTAGGCTGCCGGAGATCAAGGCCACCCCTAGCCACAACACCAGTCGCCAAAATAGGACCCCTTCTTCAGGCGGAGCCGGTTGTCGTTGGCGTTGCCATCGAATAAACACCATTGCCTCGCCACCCTAAAATTCCCTTAAGCCTACCATGTTGCTCTTTTCTCCTAGGACATTCATCAAGGGTCTTCGATAGGGAGTTTCATCCTTGGGCGTCTATGTCGTCCTCATAAAAAGAACTATCAACAAGTTGGCAGCATACAATACTCAAATATGACTCAAATATCCAACCGATCAGGAACTGATTGCGGCCAACATGCAATTTATTGACCTTGCAGAAATTCACGTCAAAGCCGGCAAAGGGGGTGACGGCATTATTGCCTTTCGCCGTGAAAAGTATGTGCCTGCAGGGGGGCCATCGGGGGGCAATGGTGGCAATGGTGGCTCGGTGATTCTCAAGGCAGTCTCCAATTTACAAACGCTGCTGGACTTTCGCTATGCCCATGTTTTCAAGGCCGAAAATGGCCAACGGGGCGGACCGAATAACCGTACCGGTGCCTGTGGTGCGGATTTAGTGATTGAGGTGCCCTGCGGCACAATGGTCTGGGATTCGCAAACCGGGGAATTGCTGGGAGACTTGACTACCCCCGGTCAAACGCTGCTGGTGGCTAAGGGAG
>NZ_JACOMP010000263.1:0-2784 GCF_014466085.1 Thermosynechococcus sp. OHK43 | reverse complement strand
GATGCACAAGTACGCGATTCAGGTGACAGTTGCCGATGAACGCGATGGGGCGCTGTCTGGTTCAACCTTGCGGGAGGCCCATTCCTGGGGCAAGGTGAACAAGAATGTTGAGCAGATGGTTTTTTCGGAAGCAACGATTGCCTTCCCTCTGATTGCGGGGTATGCCTATGGCAAAGGTGGTTGGCGCGATCGCCCAGCCCGGCAGTTTGCCCAATTATTTAGCCAGCCGTCCGCCAATCTATTAGCTCTGTAGCAGTCCCCCGCGCTAATGCTATGGATATAGCAGAGGACCTCCAGCAGTTCCTCTGCTTTTTGTATAGTAAGAATAATTATTATTTTCACTACACGACTTACGCCGCGATCGCGACATGCTGACCGCCTCCCAACCCTTGCCTGACTCCCTTGAGCGGATTGTCCAGCGCTGCCAGTAGATGGCGGAACCGAAGCGGCGCTATGAATATTTGCTTTCGTTTGCCAAGCGCCTACCAGTGTTTCCCCATGAGCAAGCAGAAAATAAGGTCCCCGGCTGTGTGTCTCAGGTGTATCTGACTGCCAGTTTGCAGCAGGGAAAGGTGTTTTTTTGAGGGCGACTCCGACTCGCAACTAACCACGGGATTACTGGCGCTGTTGGTCGAAGGATTAAACGGGTTGGCTCCCGCAGAAATCATCCAGTTAAAGCCTGATTTCATTCGACAAACTGGGCTGGATATGAGCTTGGCTCCTTCTGGTGCCAATGGTTTTGACAATACTTTTCAAACCATGAAACAGAAAGCACTGGTCGATCATCTGGCTGAGACTTGCTCAGCAACTTGAGGATTTATTATCTCCAACCCAGTCATGTAGGTCTATCCAGAATTTAGTGGGCCTTTCTCAGCGTCCTATTCCTGTGCCACTGAAAAGTGCAGGGGAAACTTAGGCGGGCAGGGCAGCAATGACAATCTAAGACAATCTAAAGATGGGGGGAGTTTGAACAAATACTGCATTATTTCCTGAAACGGGGGCAAGGCTGATTGCCATGTTCCACAGTCTGCCCTTAAGATAATTAAAAAAGATATCGCGTTTGTAAATTTTTATTACGATGCCTCAACAACTTCGGCGCTGGTTTTGCCAAATTGGCTTGGTCGTGGTGCTTATTAGCTTCTGCTGGTTGGGGGCGATCGCTCCTGCCCATAGCTTCAACAATCCAGAGTTGTTGCCCGCTGAGCCTACCAATGTCGTTGACTTAGCACAGATTCTGACACCCGTTCAAAAAGAACACCTTGACAGCGAACTGGCAGAATTTGAAGCACAGACGGGCTGGAAATTGCGCGTCCTCACCCAGTACGATCGCACCCCCGGCTTGGCAGTGCGAGATTTTTGGGACTTAGACGATCGCAGTATTCTGCTAGTGGCCGACACGCGGGGCGGCAATCTCTTGAACTTCAATGTTGGTGACACTGCCTACCGCGTCCTCCAGCGCACCTTTTGGGTCGAATTGCAAACCCGCTTTGGCAACCAATACTTTGTCCGCGACAACGGCGAAGATCAGGCCATTCTACAATCTCTCCATGCCATTGAAACCTGCCTTGCCCAGGGAGGCTGTCGTGCTGTGCCGGGATTGCCCCAAGAGCAATGGCTCCTTACCCTCGCCACCTCGATCTTTGGCGGCATCATTTTGGGATTTGTGGCTCGTCCCCGCCGTGCCGATGCAAAAGTGGCTTGGAAATGGATTCTCCTCTTTTCGCCGCTGTGGGGGATGCTGTTCTTTGCCTTTGGCCTTGGTCCTGTTTTGGTGCGCACCCAAGAATGGCTACCCGTTCTGCGCAATGTTGCCGGTTTTGCCTTAGGTGCTATTGTTGCCTTTTTGATTCCTGCGCCCAGTGGGCCACCGCTAGTACCTGAGGAATAGGCACCTTTCAGTATCTGGATTGGAAAATCGCGTAGGATTGGGGTTAGCTACACTGCAATCTTGGTTGGGGAGCCCATCCTGTGCCATGAACAGTCATCATTCCTCGCGTCATCGTCATATTGTCGGCATTGTCAAAGGCCCTGGCGACAGCGGTAACGAATACGTCTTTATTACTCCTGATATCCAGCCGGTGCGAATCGGTGAATTTGTCTATTACGAGCTGAGCCACTCCCCCAGTGCAACCTCAAACTCCCATGATGGTGCTGTTCGCCAAGTCTTGGGTAAAATTACTGGCTGCCGTCTGATTGAGCATCTGCCGGATCGGATGTTTGCCGATCACGAACTGAATCCTGGTGCTGTGGCTGCTCTCATTGGTTTTACCTGTGAACCGTCGGAACTCTATGAGATGACCGTAGAAGTTATCGGCGAATTTCATAAGGTCTTTGGCTTTAATAATTTGCGGCGGCTGCCCCTGCCCGGTGCCAAGGTCTATTTAGCGGAAGATCAACTGCTACAGGATGTCCTCAACAAGAAAAAGCCAGAGATGCCGGGGGCCGCTCATATCGGGTCGCTCTTGTTGCGCGAGGAGGGTGCGGTTCCCATTGCCCTTGATGTCAAAGAACTGGTGAGTACCCATGTGGCCATCCTTGCAGGGACAGGGTCAGGAAAATCCTATACCGCAGGTGTGTTGGTGGAGGAATTGCTGTCCCCCAAAAATCGGGCAGCGGTGCTGATCCTTGACCCCCATGGGGAATATGACACCTTGACCCAAATGAGGGGAAACTCAAAGTTTCAAGGGGAAGATGGCTATCAACCCCATGTGAAGATCATTAGAACAACAGACATAAAAATACGGGTCTCCTCCATGAAGTTTAACGATATTATCACCCTCCTTC
>NZ_JACOMP010000262.1:0-16806 GCF_014466085.1 Thermosynechococcus sp. OHK43 | reverse complement strand
TATTGGCGGCTGCGGTATCCCCAATGAGCAGCGAATCGCATTGGGAGTAGTTGCGTGCCCCTGTGGCCTTGGGGCCAATTTTCACGAGGCCGCGATAGCTATTTTGGGAGTGTCCTGCCGAAATGCCCTTGGAGACAATCCTGCTGCGGGTATTTTTCCCAATGTGGATCATCTTCGTGCCCGTGTCCGCCTGCTGGTAGTGATTGGTGAGGGCCACCGAGTAAAATTCACCCACGGAGTTATCCCCCACCAAGACACAACTGGGGTATTTCCAAGTAATGGCGGAACCCGTCTCCACCTGTGTCCAGGAGATCTTGGAATTGCGGCCAAGGCAGAGTCCCCGTTTTGTTACAAAGTTGTAAATGCCCCCCTTGCCATTTTCATCGCCGGCATACCAGTTTTGCACAGTGGAGTATTTGATTTCGGCATTGTCCAGAGCCACCAGCTCCACCACTGCCGCGTGGAGTTGATTGGTGTCAAACATGGGAGCAGTACAACCCTCAAGATAGCTCACATAGCTCCCCGCATCGGCAATGATCAGCGTGCGCTCAAACTGACCTGACTCACCGTTATTGATGCGGAAATAGGTGGATAGCTCCATTGGACAGCGGGTATTCTTGGGAATATAGACGAAGGAGCCATCGGAAAAAACGGCGGAGTTTAAGGCAGCATAGAAGTTATCGCCAATGGGAACAACACTGCCTAAGTATTTCTGCACCAACTCGGGATATTCCTGGAGGGCTTCAGAAATGGAGCAGAAAATGATCCCCTGCTTGGCCAGCTCCTCGCGGAACGTGGTGGCTACTGACACGCTATCGAAAATGGCATCTACGGCCACATTGGTGAGCCGCTTTTGCTCTGAAAGGGGAATCCCCAGTTTTTCAAAGGTTTCCAGCAGGACAGGATCTACTTCATCCAAGCTTTTTAGCTTTTCCTTCTGTTTTGGCGCTGAGTAATAGACAATGTCTTGATAGTTGATGGGGGGATAGCTCACCCGTGGCCATCTGGGCTCGCTCATCTTCAGCCATTGGCGATAGGCACGCAGGCGAAACTCCAGCATGAACTCTGGCTCGTTTTTCTTGGCGGAGATGAGGCGAATAATGTCCTCGTTGAGACCCTTGGGAATGGTTTCCGTCTCAATTGGGGTAACAAAGCCGTATTTATAGGGCTGATTGACGAGGGATTGTACCGTTGCCGACATCGAGTGTTCTCTTGGGTGAAGGAATGGTCAAAACTTAGAGTATATTAAGCAACGAGGTGGTTGCTTTATCTCTAGGACTAATTTAGCAACAAAACGGTTGTTTTAGTCAAGGGGGCGTTGCGTGACGCTCACATCGGATACTAAACAGGACATCTTACACTGCCTTCTCCGCGACGGTCACCTCAGTGCTCAGGAGTTGGCGGCTCAACTGGCAATTAGTCCGCAGGCGGTGCGCCGGCATCTCAAGGATTTAGAGGCGGAGCAACTGGTGACCTATGAAGTCCTGTCGGGTACGGTGGGACGTCCCCAATACCGTTACACGATTAGCGAGGCGGGACGGGAAGAACTGCGGCAACTGCAACTGCGCCAACAGTCCACTCATCCCAAGGGTTTTGCCCTTGAACTCTTGGAATCCGTAGCAGCAACCCTTGGTCCAGAGCAGATGCAGGATGTATTGCAGGCAGCTTGGCAACGCAAGGCACTGGCCTATCGCGAGCAAATGGGGAGCGGCACCTTGGCGGAACGCTTGGCGCGGCTGGTGGCACTGCGGCAACAGGAAGGTTATATGGCAGAGTTTTACCCCGTGAGTGAGCCTACAGGTGCCTATTTGTTTACGGAGTACAATTGTGCGATTTCCGCCGTTGCTCAATCTTTTCCCACAGTCTGTCATCATGAGTTAGAGATGTTTGCGATCGCCCTAGGGGATTGTGCTGTCGAGCGCACCCATTGGCTGGTGGATGGTGAACATCGTTGCGGTTACCTCATCCGTCCCTTGAAGTAGCATGGCTTTTTGTCCACCTACCTTTGTCCAGCAGAGCCTCACCACAGCAATGGGCCGTATGGTCTATTACACCCCCAGCGATCGCTACTGGGGGCCAGTGCCATCGCGACCTCCCCTTGTCTTTCTCCACAGCTTGGGGGGTGGCTCTAGCCACTATGAATGGTCCCAGGTGTATCCTGCCTTTGCACCCCATTACCGCGTCATTGCCCCGGATCTCATTGGTTGGGGGGAATCCGACCATCCTGCCCGCGACTACACCAGCAGCGACTACTGGTTAATGATTGCGGAACTGCTGCGAATGCTGGGAACGCCCGTTACCGTTGTCGCCTCCTCCTTGACGGCAGGGATTGTTGTGCGGTTGGCGATTCAGCAACCCCATCTCTTTAAGTGTTTGTGTCTGGTCTGCCCCAGTGGGTTCAATGACTTTGGCGAAAATCAAGGACAGGCGATCGCCAATGCCCTCCTGGGTGTACCAATCCTTGATCGCCTTATTTACACCCTTGCTGCCGCTAACCCCTTGGCGGTGCGCAACTTCCTCACCCAATTTATTTTTGCTGATTCCCAACGGCTGCGCTCGGAAACCGTTGAAGCCTACCTGGATGCCGCCTGTCGTCCCAATGCCGAATGGGCAGCTCTGGCTACCCTGAAGGGAAATCTCTCCTTTGATCTCAGTCAGTATTTACCCCAGTTAACCATCCCCACCGTAATTCTCTGGGGAGAAAAGGCAAAGCTCACGCCCCTCTCCCTTGGTGAGCGACTCTACGCCACCGCCCGCGATCGCCTGCAACCGTTTCGAGTGATCCCCGAAGCAGGGGTCTTGCCCCATCTGGAGCAACCCGAATGGGTGATTTACAGCCTGCGGCGCGATTTGTTGGTTTGAGCTGTCCCCGCTACAGGTATCCTAGAAGTATTGCTTGAAGTGTTGATGCAATGGCAGAAATTCAATTTATCCGTGGCGTTGATGAAGAAGTCGTTCCCAATGTGCGTTTGACGCGGGCACGGGATGGCAGCAGTGGTCAGGCCATCTTTTACTTCGACAATCCCAAAGTCGTCCAAGAGGGTAATCTGGAGATCACCGGGATGTACATGGTGGACGAAGAAGGGGAAATTGTGACCCGTGATGTCAATGCTAAGTTCATTAACGGCCAGCCCGTTGCCATTGAGGCCACCTACACCATGCGCAGCCCCCAGGAGTGGGATCGCTTTATTCGCTTTATGGATCGCTATGCCGCTAGCCATGGCCTTGGCTTCCAGAAGTCTTAGCAGTCTCAAATTGATCGGGTGCCGATTCAAAAGGATTGTGCTAGCTTAAAATTACGATGCTTTTTTGTCTTTATTCAGGAGGCAAGGCATCTGCAAATCCTATAGCGATACAGTAGGGATATCAATGGATTATCTAGAGAGCCTGCTTGACACCCTCAAATCGTGGTTAAAAAAACTATTGGAACTTCTAGGGGGCGCCGAACCTACCCCCGAGCTGGAGCCGATTCCGATTCCCGTGCGCGATCGCCAGTAAAGCAACGGCCCTAAACAGAATTGAGTCGCCTGAACGGTTAGGTGAAGCTTGACCTTTCATATTCTGGTGCTTCATGGCCCCAACTTGAACCTGTTAGGGCAGCGGGAGCCGGGAATCTATGGGACTGTAACACTCGCGAGCATCAACCAATCCTTGGAAGCCTTGGCCCAGGAGTTAGGGGTAACTATTGCGTGCCTGCAGTCCAATCATGAAGGGGTCTTAGTAGATGCTATTCAGGGGGCTAGGGGACGTGCCCAAGGCATCTTAATTAACCCCGCAGCCTATACCCACACCAGCGTTGCTTTGCGAGATGCAATTGCTGCGGTTGCCCTACCAACCGTTGAGGTTCACCTGAGTAACATTCATCAACGGGAAGCATTTCGCCATCATTCCTACATTGCCCCGGTGGCGATCGGTCAAATTGCTGGCTTTGGTGCCGACAGTTATCTTTTGGGGCTGCGGGCACTGGTGAATTATTTACAGCAAAAGGCTAATTCTTAGCAGGGGGCGCGATCGCCAGCGGCGTTCCCAACTGTCGTGCTAGCCAAAACTCCACATTGCGTATCCAGGATTTAGCATCAAGGGGCTTGACAAAAAAGGGTTGCACCAAAATCGTGAACATCCCCAAGCGATTGCCCGCAAGAATATCCGTAAACAGGCGATCGCCCACCATGGCCACCTGATGGTAAGGTAAATTCATGGCTTCCACGGCCTGACAAATCTTACGCCGAGAGGGCTTACCCGCCCCCGCCAAAAAGGGTAACTCCACCTGCTGGGCAATACGTTCAATGCGGCGGTGGTTCAAGTTATTGCTCACTAACCAGATTGGCATTTGATGCTTGATCTCCAGGAGCCACGCCAGAATTTTTGGCGGCAGATTGACCTCCCACGTGGGAAGGAGCGTATCATCTACATCCAGCACCATGCCTCGCAGGTGATATTTTGCCAACAGAGTGGGGTGCAACTGTTCAATTGTGGTTTCAAGAATTAAATCCGGTTGCAGCAGTGCTGCCAGAGACCCAGTGGCCATTGAAAATGCAAGTAGTGAATAAGAGGCTTCTGACAGCCTATCACGATTTTAGGGAAGGGTGGGAACGCCAAAAATCTTCTCCGGTGTTACTTCAAGAATAAAAAATATGCTGCGAATATGCTAGCATTTGAGAGAATGCCGCGTGTCAACGGATATGGCGAAGGTTCTGGTACTCAATGCCTCCTATGAACCACTCAATATTACGAGTTGGCAGCGAGCAGTTGTCCTTTTAATCAAGGGCAAGGCAGAACAAGTCGAGCACAATGGCAAGATGGTTTACAACAATTTCCCCTTGCCGACCGTTATTCGCCTGCGGCATTACGTCGTTACTCCCTACAAAGAAATTCCCCTCACCCGCCGTAATATCTTGCATCGAGATGGTCACTCCTGCCAGTACTGTGGCTACACTGGTGATGAATTGACCCTTGATCATGTTATTCCTAAGTCGCGCGGTGGCGGTGAAACGTGGGAAAATATTGTGACTGCCTGTGTTCGCTGTAACGTCAAAAAAGGGAATCGCACCCCCAAAGAAGCGAATATGCCCCTACGGCAAACACCCCGCCGCCCCATTAGTAGTTTGTACTTTGAGGTAACAAAACACGTGCGCACGGGTACTCACCAGGAGTGGCGCAAATACGTCATCGGTGCCTAGTCTTAGCTGTGGGATTAACGCTGGGGCGAAAATTTAAGATGTCCCTTCTTGAACAGGTTACCGATACTTGGGGGAATCCTCTGGGGCTAATAAGGTAACCCTTAAGCGCAGCTGGGGGCGATCGCGTATTCTAGGATCGGAGAGGAGAACCTTTTACCTTGGGAAATTCAAACTCAGGTCGTTATGTCAGGTATTGAGATAGAAAACTTTAGTCAACTCTTTCCGCTTTTTGGTGCCAGTTCCCAAGAGGCGCTTTCCTCGATGCTCTCAGTGGCCTGGCATAACACCTACCCGGCAGGGCGTGCCATTCTCATTGAAGATGCATGGGGCAACGCGGTTTACTTTATCCTTTCAGGCTGGGTAAAGGTGCGACACCTGCTGGCCAATGGAGATTTCCTGACGCTGGCGATTCTGGGGCCAGGGGATTTTTTTGGCGAAATGGCGATTCTTGACCAGTCTCCCCGCTCAACGGATGTGGTGGCGCTGTGTGCCGCGGAAGTTCTGTCGGTGCCGGCGCAAAAATTTGTCCATCTCCTGCGCCACGACCCAGACCTACACTATCGGATGCTGCAATTGATGGCACAACGACTACGCCTGACCAATGCGCGCATTGAACTGCTGCACAAACCGCCTGCCGTCAAACTTGCCCATGTCTTGGTGAATTTGGCGCGGCGCTATGGTCAACCGCTGGGGGGTAATGCCAACACCGCTGTCATTTTCAATGTGCCCATCAAGGATTTAGCGGATGTAGCCAACATTAGCCCTGATGAGGCACAGCAACTGCTGGATAAAATGGTGGCGAAAAACTGGATCAAAATTGAGGCTGCCAAGCAACAACTACAAATTCTCAATTTGCCGCAGCTAGAGCAATTAGCACAGCAAGGGCTGAGTTAAAGCTCTGTTGCCTTGTTGAGGGGCAGTGACCTCGCCTAGGATAGCAATAGTTGCAAGCTATTTCTGCTATGGCGATCGCCCCCAACCTCTACGAGCACACCTTGGTTCGTTACACGGATCCGCTGCATGCGACAGAACTTTTGCGGCAATATCGCCCGTACCTCGAAATGATTCCCAGTATGCGGCGACCTCAAGAAAGTTTAATTCCAATTCCGCTTCCGATCGCCCATATTCAGATTCCTGCGGCCACAACGACCAACCAACGTCCCCAGGTGAAGTCGGTGATAGTGCCCTGTGATTTGGTCTTTGTCATGTGCGATCCCGAGTGGAAAGTGAAAACTGACATTGAACTGCTGGTCTTTATTCATCGGCCGGGGGAAAGCTTTACAGAACTGCTGACCCGCTGGCGCCAATCCCAAGTGCTCCTCAGTCGTAGTTATAGCTGGGATATGCCCTTGCCGCATCGGGATGTCTTTAGTGAGGGCGCTAATCGTCAATTTCCCCTCTTTGTTCTCTTTCAAGACACCCTCGCCGTAATCAAGCGCGGTCTCAAAGCGGCCCGTTTGCCCTACGTGATTGATACCACGATTCTCAAGGAGCAGCCGTCTTCAGGCACAAAGCTCATGACCGGTTCATCAGAAAGTACACAATAGGTTCATCGATATAGGTTGATCGATATCACAACCTCAGCACCGGATGCATCACTGCCGCCTCCTTCGCCAAGAACAGAGAATACCACTATCGAGCTGAATTCTCGATGCTGTAGTTGAGTTGTTCTATGGTGGCTCTCCCCATTCAACCCTTGTCCGACCGTCCATTGACAACGGATTTAGTGCGGCAGTATTTGCAGGAAATTGGCCGTGTGCCCTTGCTCACCCCTAGCCAAGAACTGCGCCTTGCCCAACAGGTTCAGCAGTACCAAGCCCTGCTCGCAGTGCGAGAGCAGGCCGATGATCCCCAGATCAAACGCTATGTAGTGGCTATTACGGAGCGCGATCGCCTGCAGCGGCAGTTGGGGCGTCCCCTAAGCCGTGCCCAATGGGCTGCGCGACTCAAGATGAGTGTGGCTGAATTGCAAGCCTGTGTGCAGGCGGGGCGTCAAGCTTGGGCAAAGGCAGCGAATATTACGCTAACTGAACTTCAGCACATTGAGCGTCAAGGACAGCGGGCAAAAACCCAACTGCTGCAAGCCAACCTGCGCTTGGTTGTGAATATTGCCAAAAAATATCAACATCGCGGCGTGGAATTTTTAGATTTGATCCAAGAGGGGAGTTTGGGTCTAGAACGTGCCGTTGAAAAATTTGATCCGACCAAGGGATTTCGCTTTAGCACCTATGCCTATTGGTGGATTCGCCAAAGTATCACCCGTGCCGTTGCTAGCCAAAGCCGTACAATCCGCCTACCCATTCACATGGTGGAAAAGCTCAATAAAATTAAGCGTGCCCAACGGCGTCTTGCAGCTCAACAGGGAGGGATGCCCAGTCTGGCAGACATTGCCCAAGAACTGAATCTTGAGGTGTCGCAGGTACGGGAGGTGCTGATGGCCGTTCCCAAATCCGTGGCCTTAGAACAGCGGGTTGGTGCCGACCAAGAAACAGAATTGCAGGAGTTGATTGAATCCACTGCCCCTACCCCCGATGAGGTGATCATGCGCGAATCCCTACGTACCACTTTGAAGCAACTGCTGAGGGATCTATCCCCCCGTGAGCGCCAAGTGATGGAACTGCGTTATGGCCTAGGGGAACAGCCTGCCCTTGAGATGGCGGAAATTGCGGTACTGCTGGGACTGAGTCGGGAGCGGATTCGCCAAATTGAGCACCGCGCCCTGCAAAAATTGCGGCAACCCCAACGGCGGCAGGCAATTCAAGACTATCTGGAGGAGTTTGCCTAGGACGTCTCCAACTGAATGCCGTGGGGACAGCACTCACATACCCATAGGTCCAGGTCGGGGTCTGGGAGGGCGCGCCGTACCCGCTGCATGATTCTGTAGCCCTCATCGGCAGAGGGCGCTAGGGCAAAAACCGTTGGCCCGGACCCCGACATCATGCTGGCGATCGCGCCCGTAGCAAGGAATTGCTCCTTTAACTCTGCCACCAAGGGATAGCGGGGCAACACAACTTTCTCTAAATCATTACGGAGGTTGGCGGCCAACTGGGCGATATCACACTGCTGAATGGCCTGTAACAGGATTGCGGATCCCCCCTCTTGGCGGGCTTTTTCCTGCTCACTGGGGGTTTGGGCATAGGTGGCGGCAAATTCCTGCCGATAGGTTTGATAGGCCCAAGGGGTAGCCACACTCAGGGAGCGATACTTCCCTAGAATCACAGTTAATCCCTGTAAATCCGCCAGGGGCGTCAACTGTTCACCGCGCCCTAAAGCCAAGGCGGTACCCCCCTGCAGACAAAAGGGAACATCGGCCCCCAATTGCGCTGCCAAGGTTTGCAATTCCGCTTGCGTAAGCCCCAACTGCCACAGCAGATCTAGGCCCACGAGTACTGCTGCTGCATTGGTTGACCCGCCCGCCAAGCCCGCCCCCAGAGGAATCCGTTTTTCAATGAAAATTTCAACACCATCGCGATCGGGAAAATGCTGCTGGAGCAATGCCGCGGCTTTATAGGCGAGATTGCGTTGATCGCAGGGAACAGCGGGGTTTGTGCAATGAACCTTAATCTCGCGATCGCGCCGAGGGATGAGTTCAATGCGATCCATAAGGGAAACCGCCTGCATGACCATTACCAGCTCGTGGTAACCACTACCATCCAAACAGTTGCCAATAATTTGTAAAAAGAGATTAATTTTGGCAGGCGCCAGCAGACGATACACGTAACCCCATCCTCACAACCACCTCGTTCAATAGCATATTATTCTTCTATTACTGTTTGGCAGGCTCCAACTAGAAGTCCCTATGGTGTTGGAACGCATGATTGAACTGTTGCAGTTGCCCTTTATGCAGCGAGCACTGTGGGCAGGGATCTTTACGGGAGGGATGGCGGGTGCCCTCGGTAGCTTTACCATCCTGCGGCAGCTGTCCTTTTTTAGTGATGCTTTGGGGCATTCGGCGCTCCTGGGAATTAGTCTAGGGATTATTCTGGGGCTGAATCCGTCGGTGATGTTGCTGCCCTTTGCGGTGGTTTTTGCCCTCGGCGTCACCTATTTGCTTGAGCATGCCCGGCTGTGGACCGATGCCCTCTTAAATATCCTCTATTCAGGATCGTTGGCGCTAGCGGTGGTGCTGCTCAGTTTGAGCGATCGCTACCAAGGGGGGGTGAATAACCTACTGTTTGGCGATATTTTGGCGGTGCGCCCAGCCGATCTGGTGATGAGTGGAACACTCTGCACCCTTGTTGGCATTTTCATCCTGCTCACGTTACGGGTGCAATTGTTAATCACGGTGAATGAGGCCTTGGCAGTGGCCCAGGGGGCGGCAGTGAGAACGCAGCGTTTGCTCTTTATTACCCTATTAGCCTTGGTGGTGGCAGTCTCCATTAAAACAGTAGGAGTCCTCCTGATCAGTGCCTTTGTCGTCATTCCCGCCTGTGGTGCCCGCCTTTGGAGTCGGCAATTTTCGCAGTACGTGGTTTTGGCAGCCCTAGTGGGGGTGGGCAGTGCCATTGTTGGCATGCTCGTGTCAGCAGGAATGAATTGGCCTTCTGGGCCGAGTATTGTTGTTTGTCAACTGGTGTTCTTTTTAATCTCAATTGCACTTAACTCACTGCCAAGGGCGTGGGTCCATAGAGGGCAGAAATCTCCAACAAGCTGAGGCGTGAACGCGCCGTTAAGTCTAAGGGGGAGCGATCGCCCCGCTGGAAATGGTCGACCGCCGCACAGCCAATCATTGCCGCATTATCAGTACACAGCCGCAGGGGCGGAAAAATTAACCGTAGTCCCAAGGGTTCAGCAGCCGCAGTGAGGTGTTGTCGCAGGCCAGAATTTGCCGCGACTCCTCCCCCAATGGCTAGGGTTTTGAAGCCATGATCCACCGCTGCCGCGATCGCCCGCTTGGTCAAGGCCTGTGCCACAGCCTTCTGAAAACTGGCCGCAAGGTCAGCCACCGGCAACTCAGTATGGGTTTGACGTAGCTCCTCCACCAGCCGTGCCACTGCGGTTTTCAGTCCACTAAAACTGGAATCGTAGGGATGCACCTTGCCCTCTGGAAGGCGGATATTTCCCTCTGGTAGATCAAAAGCCTCTGGATTCCCCTGCTGTGCCCAGCGATCGAGCACTGGTCCCCCCGGATACCCCAAGCCCATTAGCCGTGCCACCTTATCGTAGGCTTCACCTGCTGCATCATCCCGTGTTTGCCCCAAAAGCTGGTACTCGCCACAGCCATAAACGCCAATGAGACTGGTATGCCCACCAGAAACCAAAAGGCACAGAAATGGTGGTTCAAGGGTTGGGTCCGCTAAGTAGGAGGCATAGAGGTGGCCTTCAAGGTGGTGAATTCCCAAGAGAGGTTTTTGGTGCACAAGGGCAAGGGTTTTGGCGGCCGTAACCCCAATGAGCAGCGACCCTACCAATCCGGGGGCACAGGTGACGGCAATGGCATCAATGGCAGACCAATTGCAACCGGCCTCACTGATTGCTGTTGTGATGACCGCATTGATGTTTTCCAAATGGGCACGGGAGGCCACTTCCGGCACCACACCGCCAAAGGGTTGATGGGCACGCACTTGGGAGGCAATCACATTACTTTCGATGGCGCGATCGCGCACTACGGCAGCAGCCGTTTCATCGCAACTGGTTTCAATGGCCAGAATTCTTACCATCGAGCAGACTTGGGCATCAACCTAGAGCCTCTCTTAAATCTAACCTATTTTTTAAATAAACTTGTTGAAGGGCGTTTTCTCAATGCAGTGAATTCTTGCGGTTTCAACCCGCGCTATGGTGAAGATTCCTAAGAATCTCCTAAATCCCGATCAAGAAGTAGGATATACTATAGATTGGGCAATCTGCTCAGTGTCGTGCGTGGGCCAAATGTCTTGTGGAACTGTCTGCCAAAAGTGAGTACGCCCTCTTGGCGCTCTTGGAAATGTCAGCGGCCTATGAACAGGCGGAGCCGCTACAAATTCGCCAAATTGCTGCCATGCACAACATTCCCGATCGCTACCTGGAGCAGCTGATGGCAACCCTCCGCCGCAAGGGTCTCATTCGCAGTCAGCGGGGTGCGCGGGGTGGCTACTTGCTGGCAAAAGCACCTTGGCAAATCTCAATTTTAGACGTGCTCAACTGTATTGAGGGGATCGAGTCCAAGCTGGCGCAAAAGCCGCCCGACAACGGTGATCTAGAACGTAGCCTGATCCGCTCAGTGTGGCTTGAGGCCTGGGCAGCGGCCAATGATGTCTTGAAAAAGCACACCCTTCAGGATTTGTGCGATCGCCGGCAGGCCTACCAGCAAGTGGATGTCATGTACTACATCTAGGCTGGGACTGGCATTCATCGGATTTTCCTAACCTTTTTGCCTTGAATTGGAGATTGATACCCCCATGAATATTGCCCCCGATATTACTGCCCTCATTGGTCGGACGCCCCTCGTACGCCTGAACCGCATTCCCCAAGCGGAGGGCTGCGTTGCAGAAATTGTCGTCAAGCTAGAGAGCATGAATCCTGCGGCCTCGGTGAAGGATCGCATTGGCCTAAGTATGATTCAAGAAGCAGAAGCAGCGGGTCTTATTACCCCGGGTAAAACGGTTTTGGTGGAGCCGACATCGGGAAATACCGGGATTGCCTTGGCAATGGTAGCAGCCGCAAAGGGCTATCGGCTGATTCTCACCATGCCAGAAACCATGAGTGCAGAGCGCCGAGCCATGCTGCGTGCCTATGGAGCAGAGCTGGATTTGACCCCCGGCACCGAGGGGATGAGTGGCGCCATTCGTCGTGCTGAAGAGATTGCCGCCTCCCTTGAAGATGCTTTTATGTTGCAACAGTTTAAAAATCCCGCCAATCCAAAGATTCACCGTGAAACCACTGCGCTCGAAATTTGGCAAGATACGGACGGCCAAGTCGATATTTTGGTGGCTGGCGTTGGTACGGGGGGCACGATTACGGGGGTAGCAGAAGTGATCAAAGCAAAGAAGCCTACCTTTCAGGCGATCGCCGTCGAACCCAGCAATAGTCCCGTTCTCTCAGGAGGCAAACCGGGACCCCACAAAATTCAAGGCATTGGTGCTGGCTTTGTACCCCCCGTTCTCAAACGAGAACTCATTGATGAAGTCATCCCTGTCTCCGACGATCAAGCCATCCATTTTGGTCGCCGCTTAGCCCGTGAAGAAGGCCTCCTCTCCGGTATTTCCAGTGGCGCTGCCCTTTGTGCTGCCATTCAGGTGGCTCAACGTCCTGAAAATGCCGGTAAGTTAATTGTCATGGTGCAGCCGAGTTTTGGCGAACGCTACTTGACCACCCCCCTCTTCCAAGATGCCCTGCCCTTAGTACCAAGCTACTTGCAAAGTTAGGCACAATTGCGTTCACAGTCCCAGGGCGTCACAATCTCCCTTGAACACCAAATTGGCGTTTGGGAAGCTGGGCCATCGAGCAGCCTAGCCGAGGAAAAGCTACATCTCCCCCTGGGATATGGCCTTGGGAGATCATTGAGAGATATACCATGACCGAACCGCTATGACTGAGCCAGCGACTCGCTTTGAACTCAGTCAAGTCTTGGATGTCATCGAAGGGATAAATCGACATGCCGGCTATGCACACGCCACTATCCAAGCCATTGATCAAAAGCTAGATCTTCCCATTGCCGCCACAACAGAGCTTTCAACCTCATGGATGAAAAGCGCAAGGGGTTGGAGGACAAAATTGATGCTGTGGAAGCCAACCTAGAGCAGTCGATTCATGCCGTAGAGTGCACCTAGCAGGAGAGCGCTAAGCGCCAGACAGGAACCAATGTCCGCTTGTGGCGTTTCTTGGTAACGCTGGCACTGCTGGCAAAATGATTATGATTACTTATGATGACTCTTTGATTGGCCCGCGTTTTAACGGTCTGTGCAGCTCCTTATCTAGAATAGAGGATTGCAAAAGTCATCAGAACAGTCACTAACAGTAGTAATGCAAGGCTTAACAAAACCCCATTTTTTAGTGAAACTACGAGCAGGGGTATTCTCCCTAGCTCTTTTTTCATTAGTTGTACCAGCGGTTGCCAACGCTGAAAATCCTGCCCATGTGCGACAACTTTTGCAAACGCGCCAATGTCCCAACTGTGATCTGCGGGGCGCGAACCTAATGGATGCCAATTTGTTTAAGGCGAACTTAGCAGGTGCCAATTTGGAGGGGGCCTATCTGGCGGGTGCGAATCTCTTTGGTGCCAATTTGGAAAGAGCAAACTTGAACCGTGCCAGTCTATACCTAGCAATTTTGGTCAATGCCAATTTGGCAGGAGCACAACTGGTGGGAACACGCCTCACCCTCAGCAACCTTGTCAATGCCAACCTCAGCGGTGCCAATCTGGAGAATGCGGTCATGAAAGGGGCAAATATGATTGATGCGAATTTGACGGCTGCAAACCTGAAGGGAGCCGATCTCGATCGCGCCAACTTGAGTGGGGCTAATTTAAGCCAAACAATCTTCGATCGCCCCCCCAACCCCTAAGAAAACCCCTAAGAAGTCCTTTGTGCCTGCTTGAGGGCGGCCGCAAGTCGCGGTTGATCCCAGCCCCGCTGGTGGAGAATTTGCCATGTGGCCATTAGATCAGGACCATGGACAGCACCGGTGAGGGCCGCCCGTAGGGTTCGCATTGTTGCTCCCTTTTTCACCCCTGCGGCTTTGGTGGCCTGTTGAATCAATTGTTGTCCCATCTCCACAGTGAGGGTTGGCTCTGAGGGTAAATGCTCTAGTAGGTCGGCCAAAATGGTTGCACTTTGGGGCTGGCCCAGTTGGGCCATTGCTTCGGAATCAAAGGTGACGCTGGGTATAAAGAAAACGGCCCCTTGATCAATGGCCTCCTTAAGGGTGTTGAGCCCGGGTTGCAGGAGTTGGGCAAGGTCAAACAACCAAGGGCGATCGCGCTCCTGATCAAAGGCATAGCCTGCCCCCTGCCACAGGGGAATGAGTTCCGCCAAAAATTCTTCTGGCTCTAGTTGCTGAATGTACTGGCGATTGAGCCAATTGAGCTTGTCCCAGTCAAAGCGGGCGCCTGCTTTGTTAATCCGCTCAAAACTAAAGTGCTTCGCCGCCAGATCAAGGGTAAAGAGTTCCCCCATCCCTTCGGGGGGTGACCAACCCAAAAGCGTCATGTAGTTGGCCAAAGCAGGGGCTAAATACCCCATGGCCCGAAAGTCAGAAATGGAGGTAACCCCATCCCGCTTTGAGAGTTTTTGCCCTGCTGAGTTGAGAATTAAGGGAGTATGGGCAAAGTTGGGGGGCGTGGCTCCAAGGGCTTCGTAGAGCAAAATTTGTTTTGGTGTGTTACCAATGTGATCTTCACCGCGAATGACATCGGTAATGCCCATGGCAATGTCATCCACCACAACCACCAAATTATAGAGGGGATAGCCAATTTCACCCCGGGGCGCTGCCCGTGCAATGACCATATCGCCACCGAGATCAGCCCCCTGCCAACTGACTCGACCGCGCACCAAGTCCTGCCACTCAATCTGGCGATCGTCCTCAATTTTGAATCGAATTACGGGGGTTCGTCCTGCTGCATCAAAGGCGGCTTGCTCCTCTGGGGTCAAATGGCGGTGACGGTTGTCGTAGCGAGGTGCCTGTCCCTTGGCTTTTTGTTCGGCTCGCAGGGCGTCCAGTTCTTCGGGGGTGCAGTAGCAGTAGTAGGCTAGTCCCTTGTCCAAGAGGGTTTGAATCGCTTGGCGGTACAGATCAAGGCGATCGCTCTGGAAATAGGGGCCTTCATCCCAGGTCAGCCCCAGCCATTGCAAGCCCTCCAGGATATTCTCGGTGTACTCAGGCCGAGACCGCTCGCGATCGGTATCCTCAATCCGCAGAATGAACTTCCCTCCCCGGTGGCGGGCATAGAGCCAGTTGAATACAGCGGTACGGGCAGTCCCAATGTGCAGATTTCCGGTCGGACTCGGCGCTAAACGAACACGAACTGTCACTGCTGACCTCGAATACAAAAATCGCCCTTTCGATCCTACCGCATTGGTTACAGGCCTTCTAGGCAAGGGTATAGGGGCGATGCAGCCGCTCCAACTGCTGCACCATCAGGCTGAGGAACAGTCCCACATCCGTGACTACCCCCACGGATTCCACAGAACCCCGATCCGCCAGTTTGGTTACGACCGCTGGGTTAATATCCACACAGACTAACTTCACCCCAGCAGGGGTCATATTGCCAACCCCAATGGAGTGCAGCATCGACGCCAGCATCAAAATCATGTTTGCGCCCCGAATTAGGCGAGCATACTCCCGCTGCGCCACAATTAAATCCATGAGGGTATCGGGCAGGGGGCCATCATCGCGGATTGACCCCGCCAGGACAAAGGGCACATTATTTTTGACACACTCATACATCACGCCACTGGTGAGAATGCCCTGAGCCACAGCGTTGGCAATACTGCCACAGCGACGAATGGTATTGATCACTTTCAGGTGGTGACGGTGACCGCCCCGCACAGGGACACCCCGCTGCATATCCACCCCCAAGGAGGTACCCATGATGGCCTGCTCCATATCGTGCACAGCGATCGCGTTGCCGCCGAGGAGTCCTTGGACATAGCCTTCACGGATGAGCTTGGCTAAATGCTCACCCCCACCCGTGTGAATAACCACTGGCCCAGCCACCACAATTGCTTTGCCTCCCTGATCGCGGATGCGCCGCAGTTCCCAAGCAATCTGTTCCACCACCAGTTCGACGCGGCGTTCACTGGAGACCCCTGATCCCATGAATGTGAACTCTTGGTTGTTGCGCTGGCTTTCCGTTTTCCGAACCGTGCGGATGCCTTCGACGCCCACGACGACGCGATCGCCCACCTGCAAATCCCGCAGAATGCGACACTCCGCCACCGTGCCTTCTGGGGTTGAGCGCACCACAATCGCCCCATCCATGCGTTGGTTTTGAACCCGAATCCACTCGCCCCCAACCCGCACCTCTGTGGGGTAAATCGTTGTCACATAGAAGTCATCCGGGGCAACCCCCGCTTGGGTAACGGTTTCGAGGTTCGCATCGCAGACCTCCGAGGGCGGCAAAATCGCACCGAGGCTGATCAACTGTGCCATGATCGCATCCATGACCTCGGCATCGGGGGCCATGACTCGAATATCCGCTTGGGAAGGACTTTGCCGCTGCTCGCCAAGGTTAAATTGTAGGACTTGGAAACTGCCCCCATTTTCGACAATTGTGTCAAGGACACGGTTCATAAGACCAGAGTCGAGGAGGTGTCCCTCCAGATGAACGACCCGATTGGGAATGGTGGCGGGTGCATGGAGTTCTTCACGCACCGGTTCACTCACCCGCAACGTCAAACACTTAGCCGCACCTCCTGCCTTAAGAAATTCCGTTAGGGGCGTCTCCACCACCTCAAAGCCCCTTTGGGCAAGGGCGGACTTCAATTCTTGGCTGGCACAGTTGAGAATCACCGTGCGATCAATATTGACGGCATTGCAGGCAAAGTTAACCGCATCAGTCTCTTGAACGGCAATTCGTTTATCCGCCGGTACCCGTAGTTCAATGAGACGGTTGGAATAGGCATCAAACGCGGGAGGATAGTAAAGTAAGTAGCCATCGGTCAGCGGACAAAAACATGTGTCAAGGTGATAGAAGCGCTCATCCATCAAT
>NZ_JACOMP010000261.1:0-18160 GCF_014466085.1 Thermosynechococcus sp. OHK43 | reverse complement strand
GCCTGGTAGTGCTCGCGATCGAGGGGACGTTGACACAGGGGGCAAATGGCTCCCGGTTGATTCAGTAGTTCCAAGCGCTGCTCCAGTTGATTCATTTGCCGCTCATACTCCCGCTGGCGGGCTTGCAGTTGTTCGAGGAAGCGGCGGCGCTCCAGTCCCTTTTCTCGCACATGGTCTTGATAGATACGCTGTTTTTCAAGGGTTGCAATCTGTGCTGTAATCAGGGTCACTGCCTCTTGGAGAGCGGGTTGCCGCTCTATCTGTTGATGGAGATGCTGCCACAACTGCTGCAATTCATCGCGCCGGCTGCGGAGGCGTTGTTCCTGCTGTTGCCGTTCCAGTTCGAGGCGCTGTTTGGCTTGCAGGAGCGGAAAGACTTTTTGTTGCAGCTCTTCTTGGGCTTGGAGGTGAGCGCGCGCTCGCTGTAGCTGTTCAAAAGCAGCAATAATCTGATTTTCTTGCTTGAGCAACTTTTCCAACTGCTGGCATTGTTCCAGCAGAAATTGCTGCTGGCTCTCCAATCCATGGAGGGTGCGCAGAAGGTCTTGCCGCTGTTGGTCGAGGCTATGCTGGTGGCGATCGCGCTCTTGGCGCAGCTGTTGATACTTACTAAAACACTGCTGCAATTGCGCTTCGGCGGTTTTCAGGCTCTCCCATTGCCTGACGGCGGCTTCCAATAGGGGGGCACGGGCTTCCAAATCCGCAATAGCGGCCTGTTCTTGGCGAAGGGTCTGGCACTGGTGCTCCAGGTGGGCGATCGCTGCCGCAAGCGTATCGCGCTGCTGTTGCAAGTGTTCATAGTCCCGCTGTTGGAGTTGATGGATATGGTAGGCGGCCTGTTGCTCTTGGAGTCGTTGTTGGCACTGCTGTACCTGCTGCCGTTGCTGTTGGATCTGCTGGCGCACCGCTGCCTGTTGGGTACGCAGGCGGGGCTCCTGGGCCAATTCATCCGCGAGGGTCTGGAGTCGCTGCTCCAGAACACTGATTTGGGCTTTGTAGTCACGGGCGCGATCGCGCGCCGCCTCCGCTAGGGTCTCGTATTGATCCAAGCCCAAAAGGCTGGCCAGCAGTTGCTTGCGCTCACTGGGGCGCTTGGCCATAAATTCATCGGCACGTCCTTGGCGCAAATAGGCGCTGTTGACGAAGGTGGCGTAGTCAAGGCGAAGAATTTGAATGATTTTTTCCTGGGTCGCTCGTAGCGATCGCCCCGTTAGCGAGGTATAGCCCAGCGCCGTTTGAATCTGCAACTCCAAAACCGTCTGTTGCTGCCGTCGCCGCAACCGTACCACCCGATAAGTCTGCCCTTGGACGCTAAACTCAAACGTCACCTGGGCTTCCATTTCGCCGTAGTAGATCACATCATCCTCACGGCTAGCGCGGCTTTGCCCCCAGAGTGCCCAAGCGATCGCCTCAAGGAGCGAAGACTTGCCCGCCCCATTGGCACCACAAATACAGGCCAGATGTAACCCCGCAAAGGAAAGAGTGGCTTGGCGATAGCTGAGGAAGTTGCGCAATACCAGTTGACGTGGAATCATAGGGCACCACACCCTTGACACAGTTTAGGGCATTCTGTGGGGAAGAATGCGCCACTCCTGAGAGTCTGTCTAAAATATCTGCCTAAAATACTTACGATCAATAAGAGGAGCAATAAGATCATGATCACGCCCACCTTAACCCACTCCAACCCCCCCATCGGTGCGATTTGCAGTGCAGGAGGATCACCGTTTACTAGAACTTGGGCTTCTAAGTGAAGATGATCCCATTGAATTCATGGGCGGGAACTGCTCCAAATGACAGCCAAGGAAACAGCTCACGACAGCTATCTTTGGCAACTGCTGCGAATCCTACCGAAGAGAGTGGCCGATCGCGCCCCGCTTCAGCGCCACTCATCTATTACGATTGCCTTTAGCCTATCCCACTCCTGCAGACACACTTCTTGGCATACTTCTTGGCATAGAAGTGGTGGATTTGAGTTCCCTTCTGAGTGTTGGAGTTCTTCAGCAATATTGAGGATTGCCTTTACTTTAACAACTTGTGGACGAAAGTCACCCTCCGGCTTTTCCGCCCCACACTGAAGCGACCGTGGTTTGCATATTCAAGTCTTGCAAAAAGTGCTGTAAGTTTTATTAGAGTCACTTGCTAAAGTGTGGAGCATGTACTTTCGTTGTCTTAAATGTGGGATATCTCAACGGCAATCGAATCCTTTTTCATCATTGCTTTTGTAGTGTTGAGCCTGTGCCACACCTGCGAAAAGGGCTGTCAGAGGGGTAAAGGACTTCTTTACACTGGCCCTCACATTTTTTGAGCCTCTTCTGTGGCTGTGAAATGGGCTGTCAATGTAACTCCTCCAAAGGAAATTAAAACCCCGACTCAAGGGCGATCGCAACTTGAATTCTGAAAAAAATTATGGTTTGCTAAAGATAGACACTCATTCATTACGACTTCGCTGTCACGCTTTGGCAATCTTTGATCGAATCGCCAATGAATAGACAGTACTTGATCATTGAAAAGGTAGGTTAAAATGGGACGCAAACCAGTAGAACCCTTGACAGGTGCTGCTTTATTAGAAAAGTACAAACAACTGGAACATCTCAGCCACGAAGAAAAAGCAAAGGCCTGTGGCTACTACACCGTGACCAAAACCGGCAAGGAGCGGATCAGCAAACTGAAGTTTAATAAGGCACTTCTTGAAGCCTTGGGCGTAAATCTTGACAGTAGGTCAGGCCGCGGTGGCAGCCGAGGGGGGCGCAGTGCCAGTTATCGAATTACGGTACAAGCCAATGGCAATTTGCTCATTGGTGCAGCCTATACCAAGCAAATGAATCTCAAACCGGGGGATGAATTTGAAATTACCCTTGGCCGGAAGCACATTCACTTAAAACAAGTAAGCAGCAACGGTCAACCCACCGATGACGAAGATTAACTTGATTGATATATATTGATATATCTAATCTGAGAGATGAGGTACCCCAAAGCCACCACCGCCGGGGGTACAAATCCGCAGGCGATCGCCCGCCGCGACAGTAATGGTGGCCGTTCCGGGCAAAGGAGAGGGGGGGGCGCCAGGTTTCAGCCATTGATTTTCACCCACTGCCCCACCTTCACCCCCAAACAGTCCAAAAGGGGGGATTTTCCGCGATTGGCTGAGGAGGCTGACGGTCATAGGTTCACGAAACTCAAGGACGCGAATGGCCCCATCGCCGCCTGATTGCTGTCCCTTGCCACCACTGCCCCGGCGACGGCAAAACTCCCAAACAATCACGGGGTAGCGGCTTTCCAGCACTTCCACATCAGTGAGCCGAGAGTTGGTCATGTGGGTTTGCACAGTACTGGCTCCGGCAAAGGTGGCTCCTGCCCCAGCGCCACCACAGATGGTTTCGTAGTATTGATAGCGATCGCTCCCAAAGCTAAGGTTGTTCATCGTTCCCTGAGCCGCCGCCATAATACCGAGGGCACCGTAGAGGGCATTGGCCAGAGTTTGTGAAGTTTCCACATTCCCAGCCACCACCGCCGCCGGAAACGTTGGGTTTAATAGACAGCCTTCCGGCACCCGCAGCTCAATGGGCCGCAGACAGCCGGCATTGAGGGGAATATCCTCCTGCACCAGTGTCCGCAGGACGTACAGGACTGCTGCCTTGGTAATGGCGAGGGGGGCATTGAAGTTATCGTGGGTTTGCTTGGAGGTTCCCGCAAAATCTAGGCAAGCTACACCTTGAGTGGTATCAATCGTGATTTGCACCTGAATTTGGCTGCCGTTGTCCATGGCAACGCAAAAGCGGCCCCCTGGGAGCGATCGCAGGCATTGGCGCACACATTCAGCGGCATTGGCCTGGCTAAATTCCATATAGGCAGCGACTACCGCGCGACCATAGCGATCGCACAGCGCAATCAGTTCTTGGGCTCCTCGCTGGTTAGCGGCAATTTGCGCTTGCAAATCGGCGATATTCTGTTCAGGATAGCGGGCTGGCCAAGGCCCTTGGGTTAATAGCTGATAAATGGCCTCCCCTTGAAACTCCCCACCATCTACCAGCAGTACATTGTCAAAGAGAATCCCCTCTTGGCGGACATCGGTACTATTGGCAGGCATTGACCCAGGACTGATGCCCCCAATGTCAGCATGGTGCCCCCGCGAAGCGACAAAGAAAGCAGGGTGTGCTTACCCCTTCAGAAACACCGGCGTAATCACAGTAATATCCGGCAGGTGGGTACCACCGCGATAGGGATTATTCGTGGCAAAAACCTGACCCGCACGGAGGGCATTGTTTTTCTCTGCCAAGAGTGCCTTGACACTTTCGCTCATTGACCCCAGATGCACAGGGATATGGGGAGCATTGGCCACGAGGTTGCCGGCGCCATCAAAGAGAGCACAGGAAAAATCCAACCGTTCTTTGATATTCACCGAGGCACTGGTCTGCTGGAGTGTGACCCCCATTTGCTCAGCAATAGCGCGAAACAGCTGCTGAAAAATGCCCAACTGTACGGGATCGGCAACCGTAGGAGCAATCTGCTTTGGTGTTGCCGCTAAGGCCTGGAGAGGACGCAGCCACAGCCCCCCTTGCTCATCCACTTTGGCCTGCCAGCCCGCCTCAACCACGTTGGTGCCCGTCGTATCTAAGATCAGGGCCACCCCTGCAATGACCTGATGGGCCGGCAGGCGATCGCGCGCATAGACTGGCGCTTGGTGCCATTGGCCTTTGCTGTAAACTGGTACATGGTCAAGGGGAATGAGTTCGCCAGTAGCTGCAGGTACGGTGACGCTTGGCATCGCCTGCAGGGCAACAGCCTCAACAGCAATTTGACCCACCCGCAGCGATCGCCCCCGTAAATTGAACCCATAGCGATCGCAATGGGCTTGGGCAAAGGACGCTGCCATGGTTTCTTGATCTGACCAAGGCACCCACAGCGTTGTATCGGTGCCGATATACCCTAGGCCAATGCGCACTTGACTTTGAATTTGCGAGGGATCAACCCCTTGGGCAGCGAGTTCAGCCACCACTTGAGCCTTGAGGCGCTCAATTTGTCCCTGGAGTTCAGCAAACCCATCGGGGATCAAAGGTTGTTCAATCGTCTGCTCCTTGAGCACCCGCAACTCCGCCTGACCGATGCCGTAGGCCGAGAGCACCCCCGCGTAGGGGTGAATATAAACTTGGGCCATTCCCAGGGCTTCAGCAATTAAACAGGCATGTTGCCCTCCTGCACCGCCAAAAGAGCAGAGGGTGTACTCGCGCACATCATGCCCCTGCTCCAGGGAAATTTTCTTAATTGCCTGTGCCATTGTATTCACGGCCACCTCAATAAAACCAGCGGCCACATCGGCGACACTGCGGGCATCCCCCGTGCTCTCGTAGATTTCTTGGCGCAGTTGAGCAAATCGCTGTTCGACCGTCTTGCGATCCAAAGGCTGTTGACCATCGGCCCCAAAGACAGCAGGGAAATAGGCGGGCTGAATTTTCCCCAAGAGGAGATTGGCATCGGTAATCGTCAGGGGGCCACCCCGACGATAGGCCGCTGGTCCGGGATTGGCACCCGCAGACTCTGGCCCCACTTGGTAGCGACCCTGATCAAACCGCAAAATGGAGCCCCCACCGGCTGCCACCGTATGCACTGCCAGGAGGGGCGATCGCAACCGCACACCGGCAATCGTGGTTTCCTGCCACCGCTCATACTCTGGCCAAGGGGCATCAGAATTGTGACGATAGTGGCAGACATCGGTGGAGGTGCCCCCCATATCTAAACCAATCAGCCGCTCAATCCCTGCAGCTAAGGCGGTACGCACCACCCCCACCATCCCCCCCGCCGGGCCTGACAGCAGACTATCCTTACCGCGAAAGCAGGAAGCCGCCACGACACCGCCATTCGACTGCATACAGTAAAGGGGAATCTCCCCTAGCTCCGCCTGCACCCCCTGAAGATAGCGACCCAGTACCGGCGACAAATAGGCATCGACAACCGTCGTATCACCGCGGCTCACCAGCTTAATGAGGCCACTCACCTCATGGGAAACGGACACTTGGGTAAAGCCCATTTCCCTTGCCAAGGCGGCCACCTGTTGCTCATGGTCAGGGTAACGGTAGCCATGGACGAAGACAATGGCACAACTGCGGATACCTTGGTTATAAACCGCTGCCAGTTGTGGTTTCAGCGCCGCCAAATCAAGGGGGACGAGAATTTCCCCTTGGGCACTGACCCGCTCTTTAACTTCAATAACCTTGGTGTAAAGAGGCGGCGGTTGCTCAATTCCTAGGGCAAAGAGATCGGGGCGGTTTTGGTAGCCAATGGCTAGCGCATCCCCAAAGCCTTGGGTGATAAGGAGAACCGTTGGCTCGCCTTTGCGCTCCAAAAGAGCATTGGTGGCCACCGTTGTCCCCAGTTTCACAATTTCAAGGGCTTCACTGGGAATGGGGGCATCCCCTGCCAACCCCATGAGGGTACGAATTCCCGCTACCGCCGCATCGCGATACTGCTCTGGATTCTCTGAGAGCAGCTTGTGTACCACTATGTGGCCATCGGGACGGCGGGCGACGATATCCGTGAACGTGCCGCCGCGATCGATCCAAAATTGCCATTTACCTTGGATCTGATGACTGCTCATTGAGGGTGATACTATCAGCGTTGCCAGCGGTAGAGAAACTCCCTAATGAGAGATGGAGGGGTTGAGATCACCACTGGTGGGCATTCCCTCACTGTGAAAGCCATTGGTCGTTTCCCCTTGGAGTCGTTGCTGATGCTGGCGAATCAGTTGAATCGTGCGGCTCACTTCCGCTGGAAAGATCACCACTAAGGATCCTTTGGGAGCCCGATCAAGGGCAAATTGAATCGCTGCCACCTCGTCATGGATGATATCGTATTGCCGCTGGACACTGTGGTGATGTACTACCCCCCGCTCAATCCAATAGGCGGCATCGCCACGGGGCCGGCCACGGGTATCATCATCTTCCTTAATGATGATCCAATCAAAAATTTTCGCCGAGAGTTCCCCCAGTTGTTCCAAGTCTTGATCGCGGCGATCGCCCGGTCCTCCAATGACACCAATGCGCTGCCCCGGCCATTTTTGGACAAATTCACCAATGGCCTCATACCCTGCTGGATTGTGGGCATAATCCACCAAGACACTAAATTGCCCCAAATCAAAGAGGTTCATCCGACCGGGGGTTTGCTCCACCGAGCTTCGGAACGTGGTCAAGGCAGCGCGAATATGCTCAATACTGATGCCTTGGGCAAAGGCGGCTAGACTGGCAGCGAGGGCATTGGCAATCATAAAGCCCGCTCGAGCCCCAAGGGTAATGGGCACATTTTCTGCCTGCTCAATCCGCAGCGTCCAGTCCCCTTTCAAAATTGAGAGATAGCCATTTTCATAAACAGCGGCGAGTCCCCCCTGCTGGATATGCTGCCGAATGATTGGATTGTGGGGATTCATCGAGAAATAGGCCACTTGCGCTTTGACTTGGCGTGCCATTCCCGCCACTAGGGGGTCATCGGCATTCAAAACAGCGTAGCCATTTGGCCAGGCGGATTCCACCACCACTGCCTTTAAGTCCGCCAATTGCTCAACGGTGTCAATATCGCCAAGGCCAAGGTGGTCGGCCTGCACATTGAGCACCACCCCGACATCACAGTGGTCAAAGCCCAAGCCGGAGCGGAGAATACCGCCTCGCGCCGTTTCGAGGACGGCAATCTCAACGGTGGGGTCCTGCAGGATTAGTTGAGCACTTTGGGGGCCTGTGGTGTCTCCTTTTTCCACCAGATAATCCCCAATATAGATGCCATCTGTGGTGGTGTAGCCAACGGTTTGCCCCGTTTGTTTGCAGATATGGGCAATGAGACGGGTGGTGGTGGTTTTACCATTGGTGCCCGTAATGGCAAAGATCGGGATGCGGCAAGGCGTTCCCGGTGGAAAGAGCATATTCAACACTGGTTCAGCAACATTGCGGGCAATCCCTTGGCTGGGGTTCGTGTGCATGCGAAAGCCGGGAGCGGCATTGACTTCCACAATCACACCGCCAACTTTAGGCAGGGGCTGACTAATATCGGGGCTGACAACGTCAATACCGGCAATATCCAGACCAATAATCCGAGCGGCCCGCTGGCAAATCCAAACATTTTCCGGGTGAATTTCATCGGTGCGATCAACGGCAATGCCACCGGTACTCAGGTTCGCCGTGGCCCGTAGATAACAAATTTCCCCCGGTTGCAAGACCGTATTCAGGGTATAGCCCTGTTTTTCCAGGAGTGTCCAAGTGTCGTGGTTGACCTCAATGCGGGTGAGGATATTATCGTGACCGTCTCCCCGCTGCGGGTCTTGGTTTGTTTGCTCAATGAGTTCTTCAATGGTAGAGCGGCCGTCGCCAAGGACATGGGCGGGCACCCGTTCAGCAGCAGCGACCACTTTGCCATTGACCACTAGAACCCGGAAGTCGCGACCCGCATGATAGCGTTCCACAATGACTGATTTGGAGATGCTGCTGGCAATTTCAAAGGCTTCTTCAGCGTCTTCTAGGGTGTTGATGTCAATCGTAATCCCCCGACCGTGGTTGCCGTTGAGGGGCTTAATGACAATAGGGTAGCCACCGATCTCCTCAATGGCTTCGGGGAGGTCTTCAATGTAGCGGACCACGGTTCCCTTTGGCACGGGAATTCCCGCATCCTGAAGCAGTCGCTTTGCCCCTTCTTTGTCCCCTGCAAGTTCAACTGCCAAGATGCTACTGCGATCGCTCAACGTGGCTTGTATCCGATGACTGCGGGCACCATAGCCCAATTGAATAATCGAGCGACTGCTCAACTCAAACCAAGGGATATTGCGGGCTTCGGCTTCGCGGACAATCGCTTCCGTACTCGGGCCAAGGGAGGCCTTTGCTTTCAACTGCCGGAGATCGGCGAGATCCTGATCCAGTTCTCGCTGGGGATAGGTGCCCCTATCGATAATGCTTTGGCACAGTCGCACGGCTGCTCGGCCGGCATAGCGGCCTGCTTCTTCCACTTGGTATTCGTAGACTACTTGATACACCCCCGGCGTTGAGGTCTCCCGTGTGCGGCCAAAACCAACGGACATCCCTGCCAGTTCTTGGAGTTCGAGGGCGACATGTTCGACCACATGACCCAGATAGGTGCCTTCTCGTAGGCGGGTGAGAAAGCCCCCGGCGTGGCCAAGGGAGCAAAAATGATTGTAAAGACTGGGTAAAACCCGCACCAACCCGTCCACAAACCCGGGAATCTGGTTGGAGGGGGTATTGGCCACCTCTTCTAGATCTAAACGCATGACAATCAGCTTATGACGCCGAATGCTCCAGTAATTGGGACCCCGCAGCGTTTGTAATTTCAGAATCTTCATAGAAGAGTGGCTTTTTTAAGGACAACTTACCATCTTTAGTTTTGAGGGGAGTGACGCAATAAGCTGTATCTTAAGCAACACTTTCCCAAAAACTTAGTTTAGGGGAGGCAAAATGCACTTATGCTGCACTTGATGGGTGCGGAGATCGTAGCAGTCACCATCACTGAGAATATGTAGGCGCAAGTTGTAGATACTCAGAGGTTCGTTGACATCCACATGGGCGTAGTTCGTGTAGCTGACATCCCGAGGATCAACAATAGTGACAGAGCCACGACCAAGAACCCGCAGCGTACCATCGGCTTCAAACATGGCACAAGTATCTTCATCAATGCCAACACCTAGCTTGTCGGGATAAGCAGAAATGGCGCTAATCAGGCGCGCCAAACGATTGCGGTTGTGGAAGTGCTGATCCACTAAAATATCGGGAAGAATACCCAAGCCTGTGGCCAAATCTACTAGGGAGCGGCTTGGGGCTTCATTGCTGCCCCCACTGGCAATCATGCACTCACCCATGACAGCGGCACCGGCACTGGTACCCCCAAGGATGGATTTGCCTTCCCAGACTTGATGGCGCAATTGGTACAGGAGGCGGGTTTCATCCAGCAGCGCCGACAAACGCAGTTGATCGCCTCCAGACATAAAGATTCCAGTACAGCGACTCAAGCGAGTCAGCATCTCTTCCTGTTCAGCATCGGCGCGATCGCCTACCAATAGAACGTCCACTTCCCGCACGCCAATATCGCGGAAAATATCGTGGTAGAGCCGCCCCATGGCATCGGGTTCACGGGAAGCAGAGGGAATAACACCAATGACGGCATCTAGGCCGCCAGCCCGTTGACAAAAAGTGGTGAGAATTTGTCGCCCACGTACTTTGTCCTCCGCTCCCCCGATCGCCATCACTAAACCTTTGTGACCAGAATGTTGATTGGTCGTTTTGGAAATGGGGTCTAATTGCAACATAGGGCTACGGTGAATAAAACGTTCAATCGGCAGACAGACAGAATTCCTGGGTTTGGCAAGGGCGATGCCAATACGCCACTATTGACACGGGGATTCTATACAGCATAATGCCAGATTAGGGAAAATTTTTAAGTTTCGATCCAGATTTCTACAAACGCTTAATGTTCAGGAGTGGCCATTCCCTGTTGTAGTCCCCGCAAGACAGTACCCAACTCATGGACAAGTAATGCCTCAGGGGCAAGCCAAAGTCCGGGGAAGTGGCGGCTGCCGATAATCCCCTCAGTATCAGCAGGGAGTGACGGGTATTCCCCTGCTTCTAAGCAAAACCAGTGAATCTGGCGATCGCGGGGACACCAGAGGAGGTATGCCTGAACGCCATTGCGGCGGTTCCCCCTGAGCTGATCATGCCGGTTGTAGGCAGCACTGGCAAACACCAGTTGCGGTGCGCCCTGGATATAATCCTCCTCACTCGTGCAGCAGTTGACCCCAGCGGTGCCAACATCCCTGCGCCCCTAGAGCGAGAAGGAATAACCATTAGCCCTAGGACGGCCATCCATGGGCAATCCCACGTCCCCCTTAGACCCCCTTCTTAAGCAGACTTGCAGTGGCCCAGGGAATCAACCGAAACGACCATTGACGTAATCGGCGGTCTTCTGCTCCACGGGCTTCGTAAAAATAGACATGGTGTCGTTGTACTCCACCAGCTCGCCGAGGTACATAAAGGCGGTGAACTGGGAAATGCGAATGGCCTGCTGCATATTGTGGGTCACAATCAAAATAGTGACTTGATCCTTCAGCTCCGTAATCAGGTTCTCAATACTGACTGTTGCAATTGGATCCAAAGCAGAAGTGGGCTCATCAAAGAGAATCAGCTCCGGATTAGTAGCAAGAGCACGGGCAATACAGAGCCGCTGCTGCTGTCCTCCCGAAAGAGAAGTACCCGGCTCTTTGAGGCGATCTTTAACTTCATCCCAGAGGGCAGCATTGCGGAGCGATCGCTCCACTACCTCATCAAGAACAGCGCGGTTAGTGATGCCACGGATGCGCAGGCCGTAGGCAACATTCTCGTAAATAGACTTAGGGAAAGGGTTTGGCTTTTGGAAGACCATGCCAATCTGCATGCGCACTTCAATGGGATCCATCTCCAAGAGGTTACGCGGGTTTTCATCCCCTAGCCAGATTTCCCCTTCGTAGCGATTACCAGGATACAGATCATGCATGCGGTTGAAGCAGCGCAGCAATGTTGTCTTGCCACAACCGGAAGGGCCGATCAAAGCTGTTACTTGCTTTTCATAAACCGACAGGTTGATATTCTTCAGTGCTTGGTTGCTCTTGTAGTAGAAGTTCAGATTCCGCACTTCAGCCAGCTTTTTTAAGGACTGCTTCGTTGGCGGAACTCCCTGTCCTGAATCTGTTGGTTTTACCATTTGATGCTCTTCCTAAAACGATAACGAAGATAAATAGCTGCCGCGTTGACACCCAAGGTCAAAACAAGCAGCACAATCCCTGCCGCCGCTGCATTTACCTGAAACTCTTCTTGCGGGCGTGACACCCAGTTAAACATTTGAATTGGCAACACGGTAAAGGGTGACCAGAGCCATTTGAACGAAATATAGGGAAACTCCCCCTTTAATGGCGCTTCCGGCAAAAACGTGATAAAGGTTAACGCACCAATGGTTACTAGTGGAGCCGTTTCTCCCAAGGCTCGCGACACCCCCACAATCACACCAGTGAGAATCCCACCCATTGAGTAGGGCAAGATATGATCGGCAATGGTTTGCCAACGGGTGGCTCCCACAGCATAGGCGCCCTCACGAATACCTTGGGGAATCGCGCGAATCGCTTCCCGTGTGGCGACAATGATCACCGGTAAAATCAACAAGGCTAGGGTACAGCCAGCGGTAAGAATACTCTCACCCCACTTGAGAATATAAACAAAAAACCCTAGAGCCAACAGGCCATAAATGATGGAAGGAACACCGGCCAAATTAGTGATATTGATTTCAATGAAATCAAGAATCCAATTCTTCGGCGCGTACTCTTCAAGGTAGATGCCGGCTGCCACTCCCAGTGGTACAGCAACCGTAATTGTAACTAGAATAACCAGTAAGCTACCTACCCATGCCGTTAAAATGCCTGCTTCAGCCGCATCTCCACTAGGAGGTGACATGAAAAACCTCCAGTTCAGGAGTGGAGCTCCCCGTAGGAGCAAATCTCCCACTAGGAGTACCAGTGTCAGTAGGGCAATGAAGACAGAAAAGAAGCCCAAGAAAATAAAAAACTTTTCCCAGCGCGTTCGTACCTCTATAGAGGCTCGAATTGCCAGCGGATTCCGTAATATGTCAATCATTTAGTACACCTCCCGATAGCGGCGGCTGATAAAGTAACCGGCCACATTCATGAGGAATGTCACCAAAAAGAGCATGATGCCTGCTGCAAAAATAGATTGGTACTCCAAGGAACCATGGGGCAGGTCTCCAAGACTCGCCGAGACAATATAGGCCGTTGTTGTTGCTGCCCCTTCAAGGGGATTGAAGGTAAATTTAGGCTGCAAACCAGCAGCTACAGCAACAATCATTGTTTCCCCGACCGCCCGTGCTAAACCCAAGATGTAGGCGGCAATTAAACCTGAGGTTGCCGCAGGTAATAGTACCCGCAAAGCTGTTTGTAGGCGAGTTGCCCCCATAGCATAAGAACCTTCCCGTAGGTGTGAAGGAATAGCTTGCAGGGCATCCTCAGACATACTCATAATATAGGGAATGACCATCAAACCAACCACAATGCCAGCGCCCAGCATATTAAATCCGGGTAGCTCGTAGTATTCCCATGGTTCCTTCCCGGGTGCATACCATTGCTGTACACCCAAAATGATTTTCTGGAGCAATGGCGTAACAAATAGGAGGGCAAAATAGCCATAGACCACTGTGGGTACAGCAGCCAATAGTTCCAAAATCGGCTTCAGAATTTCTCGCACCTTTGCCGGAGCAAACTCACTCAGATAAATTGCACCAATCGTGCCAAATGGGATCGCAACAAAGCTGGCAATAGTACAGGTCGTAATTGTTGCCGATAGCAGTGCCCACACCCCAATGCTGACTGGCTCAATTAAAGGGGACCACTCTGTGGTTGTTAAAAATTCTGCAAGGGCACCTATTAGGGACTCCTGATGCACCGCCATCACTTTCTGGAAAAAGATAACAGTTTCACTAAAAAGAATGTAGATGATGATGGTGGTGATCATCACCGAAGAAAATGCCGCCACAAAGAGGCCAGACCCAATAATGCGCTCTAACCAGATACGTTTTTGTCGAGCACTTGCCGAAATGGGCAGTTCAATGCGCGGGGCCAGGGGTTGATCGATCATAGATAGGATTCTGCTACATAAAATCAATTGGGGAAAGGCGCCAAAGTTTGGCTTCCTTCCCCCTATCTTAGACTACTCCTTGGCCTCTAGACTCAGTAACTCATTGATGGTGAGACCAACTGCCTCTTTACCGCCAAAAATGGTGCCAATGCGATTCTTGCTAAAGTTGGCAAGAATTTTTTTATAGGCACTAGCGGGAAGAGGAACATACTTAACTTTCTTGACCATCGCAGGAGCGTTGTTCAGGTAGTAGGTGACAAATTTTTTCACCTCAGGACGTTGTGCAGCTTTAGCGTTGACATAGATAAAGATGGGTCGGGAGAGTGGCTGATAGGTACCGTTAACTACTGTTTTTTCAGAGGGCATCACCGGACCCTTGCCGTTGTCAATGGCCACTGGCTTCAGCTTGTTTTTGTTTTCTGCGTAGTAAGCATAGCCGAAGTAGCCGAGGGCTCCCCGCTCGCGGGATACCCCTTGGACAAGAACATTATCATCCTCGCTGGCAGTGTAATCCTTGCGGCTAGCTTTTGCTTTACCGTTGATGGCCTCAGTGAAGTAGTCAAAGGTACCGGAATCTGCTCCTGCACCAAAGAGTTTTAGAGGAATATTCGGAAACTCTTTGCGCACTTGGTTCCAGTTGTTGATTGTAGAGCCTGGTTCCCAAATCTTTTTCAGTTCAGCAACAGTCAGGCTTTTCGCCCAAGTATTTTGGGGGTTCACAACTACGGTGAGGGCATCATAGGCAACTGGCAGCTCAATGTACTGGACGCCAGCTGCTTTGCAGGCCTCCATTTCCTTGGCCAAAATGGGGCGGGAGGCATTGGAGATGTCGGTTTCACCGCGGCAAAACTTTTTGAAGCCGCCACCGGTACCGGAGATGCCTACAGTAACACGAATTTTGCCCCCTTCAGCTTTTTGAAAAGCTTCGGCCACGGCTTCAGTGACAGGGTAGACTGTGCTGGAGCCATCGATACGAATCGTGGGGGCTTCTTGGGACAAGGTAGGGGGTATTAGGCTAGCGGAAAGGGCCGCCACAGCGGCAAATATCCCCAGAGGGGCATAGCGTTTTGCAGATGTCAACATGGTACTGTTTCCTAGCGGAGTAAACAACCCTTTACGGTGTACAGTAGCTTCGGGGTGGCGGTTACCCACACGTTTCCAAGTGGTAAGCCGCTACGATGTCCCCATCGCCAGCATAGTCAAACATTTACGGGATGGAGTTAAGAGAAGGTAAAAGTTTGTTTAAAATACCACTGCATATTGGGGATCAACCCTGTTATTCACGCAGGCCACTTATCTGCTGGGTTCAGTGTTAGACGTTAACTCTGGGCTACGGAAACATTGAAGAAACACTGAAGAAACTATTGAAGGATTGTTTGCAATGCCGTCATTCATCTCTAAAATCTATCAGTGGCAGGGCTTTTCCTGCGCCTATCGCTTCAGTTCTCAAGCAGGAGGCTCCCCCATTCTCTTTATCCATCCCGTGGGGGTGGGGCTTTCTGGGCAGTTTTGGGAGCGCTGTGTCAGCTATTGGCAATCTCAAGGGGCAAGTTATTCATTTTATATTCCTGATTTGCTGGGCTGTGGCCAGAGTGATTTGCCCCATTGCGTCTACTATCCGGAAGATTGGGCAGCTCAGTTACATTTCTTCATTACATCTGAGATCTGCCAACCAGTGATCCTTGTTGTTCAAGGGGCATTGTTTCCCGTAGCGATGGAGCTAGTACATCTTGATCCTCAAGTAGTAAGAGCACTGATCCTCAGTGGCCCACCTGCCCCTGCTTTGGTGTCTGAAAATACTGACCCTAGGTGGCAGAAGGTACGTTGGAATCTTTTTGACTCGCCATTGGGTCGCGTTTTCTATCGCTATGCGCGTCAGAAAAGTTTTCTGCGTCGCTTTTCAATCAATCAACTGTTTGCTAAGGGGGAGGATGTGGATGACGAATGGCTCAGGATGCTGGCGGTGGGGGCTGCTGATCTTGAGAGTCGCCATGCAGTGTACTCTTTCCTCGCGGGTTTTTGGCGGCGGGATTACCGTCAGAAAATGCGGGATATTCGTCAACCAGTGCTTGTGGTGATGGGGGATCAGGCTTCCAGTATCAGTCGCGATGGTGGGGCTGAATCACCTGCAGAACGCCTAGAGTTTTATGCCAAGACATTTCCCAATGTGCAAGGGGAGGTAATTCCGGGGCGCAATGTCCTGCCCTATGAGTCAGCCCCTGCCTTTGTGGAGGTGTGTCAGGCGTTTCTGCGTGGCCAAGCCCTCTAAAGCCAACCGCGCAGCCTATAAATGAGAAGACCTTGATATTCCCGCAGGGCAATAGTGGTGATGTCCACGTTGTAGGGATTGGGGATCAGGCTGAGGAATAGGTTTTGCCAGGTGGGCGATCGCGCGATCGAGGGGTAGCGATAGTCTGTGGGTGCTGGAATGATGTTCATCCCCAAACGATGAAAAATGGCGACGGCGCGGGGCATGTGGTAGGCGGATGTCACCAGCAGTAGCTCTCCCTGAATGGAATGTTTTTCAAGAAGGGCTTTGACGTTCACGGCATTTTCATAGGTATTTAGGGAGGTGGTGTCCAGCAGAATCTTGTCCATTGGCACGCCGCAGGTGGTGGCAATTTCCGCCATATCTGTCGCCTCGCCCCGCTGAAAGGGTTCGCTGAGCCAGTCAATGCGGCCACCACTAAGGATGAGGTGGGGGGCATAGCCTTGGCGAAAGAGGTGGGCACCGTAGAGAACGCGATCGCCTTTTTCTGTGACTTCGATCCAAGGGCGCGGGGCGCTTTGGGGAACAACAGCACCACCGAGAACAACGATGGCTGCAGCTTTGGGCATCGGATCAGGGGGTAAATACTGCCGCTCTAGGGAAGCAATAAGAGCGGCTGCCACATAGTCATTCCCGCTCAAGAGTAAAATACCTAGGGCAATGACCAGGGCGATCGCTGCCTGTTTGGGGGCACGCCAAAAGCGCACAATGGCAAAAACTAGCGCCCAACAGGCCAAAGACAATGGATACAGCAGCGGTGGCAGCAATTTCGATAGCAGTAGATCCATCGCTTTAGCGAATCCGCTCCATCTGAATGCGGTAGCGCTCCTTCTTGGTGACTTGAATGGCTTGAATCTGCAATCGCCCTTTGCCGCGAATGGCAATGAGGTCATTGACCTTAAGGAGATGCCGCGGTTGCTGCACCATTTGCCAATTGACCCGCACTAGCCCTTGGCTAATCCACTCGCTCATCTTACTGCGGGAAACCCCAAATCCGGCTGAGGCCACGGCATCCAAGCGCAATGATGCTTCGACGGTACTGAGGGATTTCCGTTGGGGGGGCGCTACGGCCAGTTCTGACCAGTCACAGAGATCAACAGTCACCGGTACTGTGCGCACTTGTTTTAACTCTTTTTGTAGGGTGGAGACTTTCTCAGGGATGAGAATGACCTGTGCTCCCCGTTCTCCCAGGAGAATGACATCCCCATAATCCCCTTCTTCGAGACCCCCATTGGCGATCGCTTGCTCAAAATCACTGTAGGTAGCCGCATCAAAGAGAAAGTTGCCGGTGATTCGCACCAAAGCCAGGGGAGGCTGTTGCTCCTCAAGACGAAGTTCAATGGGGGCGATCGCCAGCCGACAGCGCTCCGCTTGAGGATACCCTCCCCAGGCTAGGCCATGGACATCGGCTCGTTGCTCAAGGGTGCCTAGTACCTCCACCACCCGATCTGGGGGCAAAAAGGGGGTATGCACCACCGACCAGGTTTTAATGGCTGTGTCAAGGGCGGTTCCTAGGTCAAACATTTAGGCCTCGAGAAATTGCGGCAGTTCCAGCCATTGGGCTAAGTAGGCTTTCACCTGTTGGCAAAATTGGGGGCGATCGCCAAATTTTTCAGTGCGGATGGTTTTGCGCTGTGCATCCAATGTCCAGCCGTAGTCACTGCTGAGGCGGATTTTTCCCTGCCAGTCGGCAATCGAAAGGATTAATTGCGGTGCCGGACTATTGTCAACCCCCTTGACCCGAAAGACATAGTTAAAGGTGTTTTGCTTGGCAGCAGCCACAGTCGAGGCCTGACCAAACCGCTCTTGCAAGCGCGATCGCACCCGCTCCACAAATGCCGCATCGCCCAAATCTTCGAGGGTACGCATGGCCAGTGTAAGGGCAAAATAAAACTCTTCGACAGGAATAAACTCCAGTTCCATGCAGCTTGCCAAGACTCTCTTCAAAATAGTACACTAGTAAGCTGTGTCTAAAATAGGGCAAAGCTATGCCAAAGCTAAAAACACGTCGCGCTGCTGCTAAACGATTTCGGACGACGGGCAGTGGTAAGTTTGTCCGCCGCAAGGCCAACAAAAATCACTTACTCGAACACAAGGGGAGCGATCGCAAGAATCGTCTTTCCCATAAAGCCCTGGTCGATCCACGGGATATTGAGCGAGTATCGCTGATGCTGCCCTACGCTTAATTTATCAATTTTTAGTTTTTCGGTTTTTGATTAAGGGTGAAGTTGAACTATGG
>NZ_JACOMP010000260.1:0-6217 GCF_014466085.1 Thermosynechococcus sp. OHK43 | reverse complement strand
TGCAAACGCATATTTCCTATGTGTTTCTGACGGGGGACTATGCCTATAAGGTGAAAAAGCCGGCGGACTTTGGTTTTTTGAACTTTACAACTCTAGAAAAGCGGCTGTTTTACTGTCAGGAGGAGTTGCGGCTTAATCGCCGCTTGGCGCCCGATCTCTACTTGGGGGTGGTGCCCATTGTGGCGGTGGGCGATCGCTATTGTGTGGCGGATCCCCAAGACTTACCCGTGGGGGCTGAGGTCATTGACTATGCTGTGCAAATGCGCCAATTTGATCAGTCGCAACTGTTTTCTCACCTCTTTGCGGCTAACCAAGTCACCCCTCACCTGATTGAATCCCTTGGCAAAGAACTAGCCCGCTTCCACCGCAGCGCTGCTACGAGTCCCCACATTGCTAAATTTGGTTCGCCGCGGGCGATCGCCCAAGTGATTGACAACTGCCATGCCTTGGCTGCCCAGTTTGTCGGTCGGTGTCAATCCCCAGAGCAGTACGCGGCAATTCATGCCTTTACCGATGACTTTTTGAGCCGTCATCAAGAGTGGTTTGTGCGGCGGCAGGCAGGGGGCAAAATTCGGGAGTGCCACGGCGATCTGCACCTGAATAATATCTGTCTATACAGGGGCAGGGTCCAAATTTTTGACTGTATTGAGTTCAACGAAGAATTTCGCAATATTGACGGCATCTATGACGCCGCCTTTTTGCTGATGGATTTGGAGTTTCGCGGGCGCGGCGACTTGGCCAATCTTTTCCTCAACACTTACTTGGAATGGAGTGGTGACTATGAGGGGGCGGTGCTCTTGCCCCTGTACCTGTGTGTGAGAGCCTATATTCGGGGCAATGTCAATGCCTTAGCCCTCAATGATCCCGCCATTGGCGAGGCCGAAAAGGCACAGCTGCAAGCCACTGCTGCGGCCTACTATGGGGCTGCCTATCGCTACACCCAACCCCGCCAAGCCAAGCTCTATGTCATGTCTGGTCTGTCGGGAGCAGGCAAAAGTACGCGGGGACGAGGTCTTGCTCAAGGGGAGCAGGCAATACAAATTCGCTCCGATGCGGTGCGCAAACACTTGGCGGGCTTACCCCTAGATCGCCGCAGTACGGATTTCCCTGAGGTGGATCTCTATTCCGATGCCATGACCCAAAAAACCTATGATCAGCTCTTGGCCTATGCGGAATTGTTGCTGCGTCAGGGACAAACGGTGATTTTGGATGCGAAGTACGATCGCGTGGCGCTGCGCCAACCGGTGATTGCCTTAGCCAAGAAACTGCGTGTCCCCCTAGAGATTCATTTCTGTAGTGCCCCCCCGGAGGAACTGCGCCGCCGCTTGAGCGATCGCCAAGGGGATATTGCCGAGGCCACCCCTGATCTGATTGCTGCCCAAGTGGCCAGTTTTGAATCCTTTTTGCCTGAGGAGGAGCCCTACGTTCGCCATGTGTGTGACTAGGACGAGGGCAACTGATAATAGGAACAGAGCAATAGGACGGGTCTGATGTATCACATTGGTTTACTAGGGTTAGGCACGGTCGGTGGCGCTGTGGCGCAAATTTTGGTAGATCCAGCGGGGCGCCATCCCCTGCTCAAGGAACTGGCGATCGCCCAAGTGGGGGTACGGGATCCCCATAAGCCCCGTGCCGTTGCCCTTGATCAGCAACTTTTGACAACGGATTTGGAAAGCATTGTCACCAACCCAGCCATTGACATTGTGGTGGAAGTCCTCGGCGGTATTGAACCGGCGCGATCGCTGATCCTCAAGGCCATTGCCCATGGCAAGCACATTGTTACCGCCAACAAGGCCGTCATTGCCCGTCATGGTGCCGAAATTTTTGATGCTGCCAATGCCCAAGGGGTCTATGTGATGCTCGAAGCTGCCGTAGCCGGTGGCATTCCCGTCATTCAAGCCCTGCGACAGAGCCTAGGGGCCAATCGTATCCACAGTGTTAGCGGCATTCTCAATGGCACCACCAACTACATTTTGACCCGCATGCAGCAGGAGCAGGGGGATCTTGCCCCCATCCTTGCCGATGCCCAGCGCCTAGGCTATGCTGAAGCTGATCCCAGTGCCGACATTGAAGGTTGGGATGCAGCGGATAAAATTGCCATTCTGGCCAGCCTTGCCTTTGGAGGACGAATTCGCCGCGAGGAAGTGTATGCCGAGGGCATTGGTGGGATCACAGCGGTGGATATTGCCTACGCTGAAAAACTGGGGTTTTGCATTAAACTGCTGGCGATCGCCCGCCAACTAAGCGGTCAGCCCCTCGAAGTGCGCGTTCATCCCACCCTCGTGCCCCTCGATCATCCCCTTGCGGGTGTCAATGGCGTCTATAATGCCATTCTCCTAGAGGCAGAGCCCTTAGGACAGGTGATGTTCTATGGTCCCGGTGCCGGTGCAGGGGCAACCGCCAGTGCCGTCGTGGCAGATTTAATTAACATTGCTGCTCTTCTCCCCCAAGGACGTGCCAGCCATCCTTTGCTCACCTGCCAGCACAATCAGTTTATGCCGCTGCTACCGATGGCAGAGGTGGATAGTCGCTTCTATGCTCGTGTCCATGCCCAAGATCATCCGGGGGTGCTGGGAAAACTGGGCACCTGCTTTGGTCAGCATCATGTCAGCCTGGAATCCTTAGTTCAAATTGGCAGCCATAACGAGCTAGCAGAAATTGTGATTGTCACCCACCACGTGCGCGAGGGCGAGTTTCGCCAGGCGATGGCCGAGATTGCGCAAATGGCAGACATTGAAGCAGTGCCCTCTGTTTTACGGGTCTTGGGCATGTCCTAGGCATTGGGCTTGATGCCTGTCTTGCGCTCTAAAATTTCCTTCACCACCAGTGTCACTAAGGCCAGCAGGCCAAGGATGACCGCTGCCGCGTAAGCAGACTCGGTGTTGTAATTTTTATAGGCGTCCTCCACAAAGAGGGGCAGGGTTTGGGTGAGGCCAGCCACATTGCCAGAGACCACCATCACGGCACCAAATTCCCCCATGGCGCGGGCATTGGTTAACAAGACACCGTAGAGCAGCCCCCAGCGGATATTGGGTAAAGTAACTCGCCAAAAAGTTTGCCACTCATTGGCTCCAAGGGTTTTTGCGGCCTCCTCCTGCTCGGTGCCGATTTCTTCCAGCACAGGAATGACTTCTCGCGCCACAAAGGGCAAACTAACAAAGGCGGTTGCCAGCACCATCCCCGGAAAGGAGAAAATAACGCGCATATCCAGCGCTTGCAGCCAGCTCCCGAACCAGCCATTGCGGCCATAGACCAGTACCAGCATCAGTCCAGCAACAACGGGGGAGATGGAAAAAGGTAAGTCAATAATGCTGAGCAAGAGGGTGCGGCCGGGAAAACGATGGCGGGCGATCGCCCAAGCGGCACAAAGGCCAAAGACTGTGTTTAAGGGCACCACCACCAAGGCAAGGGCAAACGTCAGCCACAGGGCATGGAGAAAATCGGGCTCCAGCAAATTTTCCAGAAAGGGCATGACTCCCCTGTAAAACGCTTGGAAAAGAACATTGGCCGCTGGAATCAGCAGCACAAGGGCTAAGTAGCCGATGGCAATGACAATTAAAAGGAGATGCAGCCACGGCTTTTCTTGGGTGGGAGAGGGTTTAAGGCTCCGCATAGCGCCGCCCCCATGCCTGCAGCAGATTAATCAGAAATAAAATCCCTAAGGAGACCAAGAGCATCACCGTACCAATAATGGTTGCCGCCTCATAGTCGTACTGCTCTAAGCTCTGAAAGATGAGCACCGAGGCAGTCAAGTCCCGGAACGAGGTGTTGGAGGAAATAATAACAATTGAGCCAAATTCTCCTACGGCCCGTGAGAAACCCAGGGCAACGCCTGTGAGAATCGCGGGCATCAAAGGCGGCAAAATGACTCGCCAAAAGGTCTGCCCATGGGTGGCACCCAGGGACCATGCAGCCTCCTCTACATCCTTTTCCATTTCCGTGAGGACAGGCTGAACCGTGCGAATGACAAAGGGCAGGGAAATAAAGAGCATGGCCACCGCAACTCCCCAGCGGGTAAAGGCAATTTTCACTCCCCAGGGGGCCAGTAAACTGCCAATCCAGCCGTTTTCACTGTAGACCGTTGCCAAGGTCAAACCTGCCACCGCCGTTGGCAAAGCAAAGGGCAGATCCACCACGGCATCAAAAAAGCGCTTCCCCGGAAAGGAGTAGCGCACCAGCACCCAAGCAATCAGGGTCCCAAAGAGGCCATTGATCAGAGCTGTCACTAGGGCAGTTACAAAGGTTACCTCATAGGCCGATAGGGCGATCGGCCGCGTCGCTACCTGCCAAAAATGCAATGGCCCGGCACTGCTCGCGCGACTAAAGAGGGCAGCTACGGGCACAACCAGCATCACCAGCAAGTAAAAGACAGTGATTTTCCAAACCCAAGGGAACCGCCAGCGCCGTTTCTGAGAAATGGGGGGGGTAGCACTCATCAGGCTTGATTCTCCCGCTGAATTTGATCAAACAGGGCACCCTGGGCAAAAAATTGAGCCTGCACCCTCTCCCATCCCCCGAGATCCCTAACGGTAAACAGAGTGGGTACCCGTGGAAATTCTTGGGCATGGGCAGCCAGAACTGTCCCATCCACTGGCCGAAAGCCATATTGAGCAAAAACTTCTTGAGCCTGAGGTGTGTAAAGAAACTGAAGGTAGGCTTGGGCAACCTCACGAGTACCGTGCTGATCGGCGTATTTGTCCACAATCGCAACTGGGTTTTCAATGAGGATATTTACCTTAGGAATGTGATAGGAGAGGCGCTTCCCCTGCTTGCGGGCCAAAATTACTTCACTTTCATAGTTGATCAGAGCATCCCCCTGTCCCTGCGTCAAAAAGGCATCGGTGGCCTCACGGCCATCGCGGGGGAGAGCCGCTACGTGGCGAAAGACCTCAGTAACAAAGGCTTTGGCTTCCTGAGGGGTTCCCCCCGTCTGCGTTACTGATCCCCACAGGGCAAGGAAGTTCCAGCGGGCGGCTCCAGAGATTTTGGGATTGGCCGTCACAAAGGTCACGCCCTCACGGGTTAAATCCTGCCAGGTCTGTAAGTTTTTCGGGTTACCCTCACGGGTGATCAGGGTACAGACAGAGGTGGTGACAGTACTGTTGTGGGGGGCCTGACGCGCCCAATCGGGGCGGATTAAACCTGCCTGGGCAATGCGATCCACATCTAAGCCAAGGGATAAATGCACAATATCGGCCTCTAGGCCATCAATGACTGCTCGGGCTTGACTCCCAGAGGCACCATAGCTGGTGCGAAAGCGGACCGCTTGTTGATGTTCCCGTTTCCACTGAGCGGCAAATAGGGGAATAATTGCCTCGTGGGCTTTCCTAGTCAACGAAAAGGACACCAAGGTCAAGTTGACCTGGGCAGGACGACCATCCGGTAAGGTGGCTTGAAATTGACAGGCAGCAGTGAGACCACTGAGGCCTACCGCTAGTAAGAATAAGCTTAACCCAATCCTAAAACGCCGCCAACTCACCATTCTACCGTTAATCTACCATAAATCGATCGGAATACCGATATGCAAATCCATCTTAGCAGAAGGGGGGTGATTCTAGCTGAAATGCTTAAAACGTGATCAGCACCTGTCTAGGATGGGTGGGAATCACTCATTGCGGTTGATTGCGATGGGGCGTTTTCGGTGATGGCGCGATCGCCAGGAGGTTGGCGGAACACTGACCCCTCTTAGCGGTAGCCCATACACGGGTTGCGTCTGAGGAATGGGCACCACATACACCAGCTGACGGCAACCACCGAGCTCCACATTGACATTCAATTAAGGGCAATTAAGGGGTGGTTGTATCCGCAAAGGAAAGGATGGTCAAACCAGTCAAGGAGGATAGGCCAACTACTTGGAGTGTTGTCAACATCCTCAACTCCGCCACAGAAAAAACGTCCTGCGGGGTCTGATGCTCAATCTATAGGGAGGGTTCCACCACACCTGCGCCCAAATAAAAAGGGGGAGAGTTTCCCCCGATTCTGTTAACGTTGTTTACTCAACTCCCTCAATCTTGTCCTCCACTTCTTGATAGAGTTGCCGTAGCAGTTCCAGATTGGCCTCACTGGTCTCCCAGTAGCCACGTCCGTGGAGCTCTAGGAAGGTGCTGACCATCTTACGGAACGAGTGAGGGTTGGTATTCAAAAGCCGCTGCCGCATCTGCTCATCGAGGTTGATGAACTCGACCCCGACTTCGGCGTGCATGAAGCCGATCCGGTT
>NZ_JACOMP010000259.1:0-4597 GCF_014466085.1 Thermosynechococcus sp. OHK43 | reverse complement strand
GTAGTAATCAGACCGCCATCACCATAGGCACCCAAATTCTTGGTGGGGAAAAAGGAAAAGGCACCCATCGTACCGATCGCGCCCGTGAACCGATGGGCCAAGGCTTCTTGAGTTGCCGCTTCACATTGGCAATTTTCACAGGGCGGGCAATAGCGGGCCCCAAAAGACTGGGCACAATCCTCAAGGATCGCTAACCCATGAGCCTGAGCAAGTTCCATAATTGCCCCCATCGCTGCCGGTCGGCCAAATAAATGCACAGGCAAAATCACCTTGGTGCGAGGGGTAATCGCTGCAGCAACTTTACTGGGATCAAGGTTAAAGGAGTCCAATTCCACATCCACAAAAACTGGGCGGGCACCCACCAAACTAATCGCCTCTGCCGTGGCAAAAAACGAAAAAGGGGTTGTAATCACCTCATCCCCAGCACCCACCCCCAAACTGCGCAGGGAAATCACCAATGCATCTGTTCCTGAATTAACGGCTACCGCCTGGCGCACCCCTAAATAGGCGGCCACCTCTTCCTCAAAGGCCTGTACCTCTGGCCCTAGAATGAACTGACCTGATGCGAGTACCCGGGCAACTGCGCGATCGATCTCTGGTTGGAGGGACTGATATTGGGCTTTGAGATCAAGAATAGGAATGGTATCCATGAGAGCATCGAGCGCAAGTCTTTATTATCATCCTCTCACGAGTCATCCTCTCACGAGCGTAGTGTGGTTTTAGCGAATTAAGCTAGGCTTAGAGTGTAGAGCCGCTCTCAGGGGCGGAGTTCCAGAGCCAATTTTTTTTGATGAATCCCCAAGAGTTGTTAAAACGCTACGCCAGCGGTGAACGGGACTTTAATCGCGCCAGTTTGACAAATGGCGAGTTTATTAACGCTGATCTACGGGGGATTATTCTCTCCCGTGCCGACATGGAGTGGGTCAACCTGAGCGGGGCAAATCTCAGTGGCGCCGTGCTATGTGGTGCAGAAATTGTCAATGCGATGCTCATCAAAGCAGAATTGGTGGATGCCAACCTCGCTGGCGCAAACTTGAGTCGTAGTGATCTCAGTTGGGCAAACCTGACACGAGCTAATCTCAGCCGCGCTGAACTGAGTGAAACCACACTGCGGGGAACAGTGCTTCAGGGTGCAAACCTCTCCCGTGTGGATTTGGCCAATGCAGATCTGCGGGGATTGACCCTCGACGGCGTGAACCTTTCGGGAGCAAATTTACAGGGCGCCAATTTGCATGGAACAGAGCTAAAGCAGGCAAACCTGACCCGTGTGGATTTAATTCAGGCGGATGTCAGCAATGCCAATCTCAGTGGCACAAACCTCAGCGGTGCCAACCTGAGGGGTGCTAATTTAACGGCGGCAAATCTTACAGGTGCCAATCTGAGTCGCGTTGATCTCACGGAAGTCAAGCTCAGTGAAGCCAACCTTACCAAGGCCAAACTTGCCGGCGCCGAACTGGCAAAGGCGGATCTATCGTCCCTAGAGCTATCAGAGGTCAACCTTGGTGGTGCCAATCTCAGTGGCGCGAACCTGAGTCATACCAACCTGAGCCGTGCGAATCTCAGTGGCGCAAATTTGCAGGGCGCCAACCTCAGCCATGCTAAACTGGTGGGCACCAATCTGCGGGGAGCGAATCTCCAAGGGGCAAATCTGCAGGGTGCATTGCTGGATAATGCGGATTTGAGTCAAACGGATCTACGCAGTGCCAATCTCAGTGGCCTAGTCTTTAATGGGGTGAAGCTGCGGGGGGCTAATCTGAGCGGTGCCAATCTCCGCGAGGTGGACTTAACGGAAGCTAACTTTAGCCGTGCCGACTTAGTAGAAGCCAATCTCAGCCGCGCCCGCTTGGTGGGAGCCAACCTGAGTCGTGCTACCCTCTCCGAAGCAAACCTGAGCCGCGCCACCCTGAGTGGAGCCACCCTAAGCCGGGCAACCTTTAGCGGCAGCTTGCTGGGAACCGTAGACCTCAGCGGTGTTAACTTGAGTGGCGCAGACTTAGGAGATGCCAACCTCTCAGGCTCGAACCTGTCGCGGGCCGATTTGACGCGGGCCAACCTGACTGCTGCAGATATGAGTGGTGCCAATCTCAGTGAAGTGGATTTGCGGGGCACGATTATGCCCGATGGCCGACGGCGAGCTTAGGGCTGCGTCTCAATTCCGAGGGATCCTGCCTCGGCTTCACTAGGTTGAGGCCTGGGGGGCGCTTGGCGGCCAAAGAGATGTACCAGGTGCTTCAAATGAGCGGCAAGTTCAGGGGTGAGTTGACCAGCAGTCAGTCGCCATGCCCAGTTGCCTTCGCCAGTCCCAGGAAAATTCATGCGGGCATGGCTATCGAGGCCGAGCAAATCTTGAACGGGAATAATGGCTTGGTTAGCCACGGTTCCCAAGGCCATGCGAATCAATGCCCAGTGGGGTTCGCTGGGGGTATAGCCCAAATAGTCAATAAAACGCTGCCGTTCCCAGTCACTCAGGTTGCGATACCAGCCCACAGTTGTGTCATTGTCGTGAGTGCCGGTATACACCACGCAGTTGCGCTCTTGATTAAAGGGCAAAAACGGATTATCTGAACCACCGCCAAAGGCAAACTGGAGAATTTTCATCCCCGGAAACTGAAACTGATCCCGCAGGGCAATGACATCGGGGGTAATATCCCCTAAATCCTCCGCTAGAATAGGCAGTCGTCCCAAGGCCGCTTGCAAAGCTTCAAAGAAGGCAGCACCAGGACCTGGTTGCCACTCGCCGTTGACAGCTGTTTTCTCCCCTTCCGGTACTTGCCAGTAGGCCTGAAAGCCGCGAAAGTGATCGACACGGATAATGTCCACATAGGAAAGGAGAGCACGGAAGCGCTCAATCCACCAAGAGTAGCCATCGGCAGCAAGGGCTTTCCAGTTGTAAATGGGATTGCCCCACAGTTGTCCTGTGGCGCTAAAGTAGTCGGGGGGCACACCGGCCATGAGGGCAGCCGCACCTGTTTCTGGATTGAGTTCAAAAAATTGAGGAAAGGCCCAGACATCGGCACTGTCGTGGGCAACGTAAATGGGAATATCACCGATAATTTGAATCCCCCGTTGATTGGCGGCTTCCTTGAGGGCGTGCCACTGTTGGTAAAAGAGAAATTGCTGAAACTCGTACTCAAAAATGCGGTCTTTGAGAACAACTTGGATAGCGGCAAGGGCGGTTGGTTCGCGATCGCGCAAAGGAGCGGGCCATTCATACCACGGCTGTCCCTCATGGTGCTCCTTAATTGCCATAAAGAGGGCATAGGTGGGCAGCCAGTAGTGAGCAAGGGCTTGGAAGTCGCGGAAGGCCTGCCAGTCTCCTGGGGTAGCTTGACTCTGAAAACGTTGCGCCGCAAGGCGTAGGAGCGGCAGTTTCTGGTTGATCACAGCGTCGAAATCCACGCGATCGCGATTCTCAAGGTTAATCTGCGCTAGATCAGCCTCCGTTAACCAACCGGCTTTTGCGACCTCCTCCAAGCTAATCAGCAGCGGGTTACCCGCCATAGCGGAATAGCACATATAGGGAGAATTCCCAAAGCCGGTGGGGCCTAGGGGCAGCACTTGCCAGTACTGCTGATCACTGGCCACTAAAAATTCCAAGAACTCACGGGCAGCGGCACCCAACTCACCAATGCCGTGACCACCGGGAAGGGAGGTGGGATGGAGCAGTAAACCACAGGAGCGGGGAAAGTGCATTGCCAAGCCATAGGGGAAACTTGAGCTAATTATCTCCCAATTCAGGATCAGCTGTAGGGTTGGTTTCTGCGAGAATCTCAGCTTCGAGGGCCGCTCGCTCCTCTGGCGACAGCCGTGCTAGGCGATCGCTAAGAAGTGCCTCTTCATAGTCTTTGAGTTGTTGGTGGTAGGTCATCCGCCCCGTAACAACCCGCAGTAGGTAAGTGGAGAGCCAGCCAAGAATTCCCAAGACAAAAATAGCCTGACTCCAAACACCCGCCTGAAGTGGCTCAACCCCGGCCATCCGCAACAGGAGATAGACCAAACCACCGCCAAAGAAAAGACCAACACCAATTCCTAGAACATCAATGCGGCGCATAGCACCTAGGAATTGAGAGAGCGCGGTTGTGGGCGAAAGTTAATAAAGGGTGCGAGCAGGAGTAATCCCGGAAAGAAAAAAGTAACTAGAAAGTACATAAACGCCCGCTCAAAGGAGCTAGCCACATACCAGCGCGCTTTCAAATAGGCATAGACAATCGCCGGCACCACCAGCAGATACAGCCCCGCCAAGGCCACATACACACCAAGAACTAAAAGCTCTGTTGAAACTGCCATTGCTTGCTACCTCTTTGCCAAGAAGGATTGAATTTGAATTATTCTCCAGTGCTGCTGGTTTCGCTCACGGCTTCTCCAAGGGCAGGAACGGCTATTCCCATCGCTGCCGCAAGGGCAGGGGGAGGCGCTTGACGAGTAGGAGCATTGAGATATTGGCCCGTCAGAATGGGCGGCACGGGTTTCATTTTGTGCTTGGCGGTAAAGAGGCGATGGGTTTGGGCAAGGTTACCCCGCTCGTTGATATGTTCGTTGGCAATTTTCTTGCGCAGCTTGATAATGGCATCCATGATTGCCTCTGGACGGGGTGGGC
>NZ_JACOMP010000258.1:0-7763 GCF_014466085.1 Thermosynechococcus sp. OHK43 | reverse complement strand
TTGGCATTTTAGGAGCCACAGGTGCGGTTGGCACGGAAATTTTGGCAATTTTGGCGGAACGGTCGTTCCCAGTAGCAGAGTTGCGTCTGTTGGCTTCGCCTCGTTCAGCAGGTCAAACCCTCTCGTTTCGTGAGACCGTGCTGTCTGTAGAGGCGGTGAGTGAACAGACCCTCAAAGGGTTGGATCTCATTCTGGCTTCGGCGGGGGCAAGTGTGTCGCGGCAGTGGCTGCCGATCGCGGTCAAAGGGGGGGCGATCGCCATTGATAATTCCAGTGCCTATCGCATGGAACCCAATGTTCCCTTAGTGGTGCCCGAAGTCAACCCTGAAGATCTAAAAACACACCAAGGCATCATTGCCAATCCTAACTGCACAACAATTTTGATGACGGTTGCGCTATGGCCATTGCATCAGGTGCGACCGATGCGGCGGATTGTGGCGGCCACCTATCAGTCGGCCAGTGGGGCGGGGGCAAAGGCCATGCAAGAACTCAAGGATCAAGCCCTCGATATTCTAAAGGGACAGCCACCGCGCACAGCGGTCTTTCCCTATCCCTTGGCCTTTAACCTCTTTCCCCACAATTCTCCCCTCAATGAGCAGGGCTACTGCCAAGAGGAAATGAAGATGGTCAATGAAACCCGCAAAATTTTCCATGCCCCCCAGTTGCGGCTAACGGCCACCTGTGTTCGGGTGCCCGTGTTGCGTGCCCATTCGGAAGCCCTCAATGTGGAATTTTTTGAGCCTTTTCCACTGCAGGAGGCCCGCGATCGCCTGCAAACAGCGCCGGGGGTACAGTTTGTTGAGGATTGGCAGCGCAATTATTTCCCCATGCCCCTCGAGGCAACAGGTAAGGACCCAGTACTTGTGGGCCGGCTGCGCCAAGATATTTCAGAACCCAATGCCCTTGAACTATGGCTGTGTGGGGATCAAATTCGCAAGGGAGCGGCATTGAATGCGGTGCAAATTGCTGAATCCCTGATTGCCCAAGGATTGCTTTAACTCTCTTCACCAGTCATTGATCCGCAGGTTCACGGGGCGATCGCCCAACCTCAGGGGATGGCTCCCCCAGCCTTTCTAGGTAGGCTTCAAAGTGCTCCTGAAAATACAGCCACGAGGTCATATCTGCGCCCTCGCGGTATTCCCTGGGGGCTTCACGGTATTGGGGCAGTCGCTCTAATTGCTCTTGTAGGAGAGGGGGCAAGTCTTCCACGGCCAGGGCTTTGCAGCCGGTCGCGCTATAGATGAGATAACCGGGGCGATCGCCCATCTTCATCCAAGGCAACCAAGGACCAATCCGACTCCAAGACAAATGGACATCGGCAATGGTCGGTGTCTCCTGTTGTAAATCGGCGGTGGCCACCGTTAGCTTAAAGAGTTCTGCTGCTTGGTAGATGGGCTGGGGGCTGTAGGCTTGAAACCGCTTATCCCTAGCCAAGGGATTGTCATAGTAGGGAAACAGATCAAACTGAAACGTCGTGGTTCTCTCACTGACTTGAGCCGGTACCTCACGGCGAAATAGCCCCTGCACAGGATCGTTGGCAACCGGAATCACGGGAACTCCCTCATCTGTCCAAGGATTGTGCCAGCGATCGCACAGGGATCCATTTTCTGGATCCAGATAAAACGTTAATTCACGGGAAAGAAAATACCACCCTCCCTCGGGATGGGGCAAACAGCGAGCGGCACTCATGCCAACAATGTTGAAGAGGTGGCGGCGACGCTCTTGGGGAACAAAGCTATACACAGCTCCCTGCCATGCGATAAACGTGGTCTTGCCCCTCAAATCTGCCCGCACCCGCACCCAATCGCGAGCACTCAACCATTTTTGAACCAATTCAGCAGCGGGCATGGCTACTCCACAGGAATATTGGCAGCCTGCAATTCCACATCCTGATTCGGATAGCTGGCAAGGCGCAGTGTTAAGGTTTTTGTATTGTTGAGGAGGCTTTTGGGAATAAGAATGGTGCCTTTGACCAGATCACTGCCGGCGGGCAATTCCGTTGGTAGGCCTTCGGTGAGGGCACTCAAAAGGTCACCCTTATCGTTTGTGATTTCAAGAAAGGTGTAAATAAACTGCACCCCTTGGCTACTATCGTTTTTCAAGCTAACCTGCAGCGCTAAATCTTGGCCAAGGGTGTCCACACGGCTAATTTCTAGGCGCACCCCCTTATCCTCAGCGACGATAGGCAGTGTCCGACTCACTGCGGGTTCCGCTGCTGGGGGTTCATTGGCAGGGGTGGGAGCAGGCACAATCTTGCGATCGCTGGAACCCTCGGTCATTTCGGCAATGCGGGCTTTGGTTTGGGCAATGATCTGCGCCTCGTCAAGAATGGGCGATCGCTCCCCTTCAGTTTGATCATTGCCATTCACAGCACTGCCGAGGATGGGATTCACCACCGGCTGGGACACACCGCGCAATGAGTCTCGCCCTAGGTGGTAGCCAATAAAAGCCGTAACTAGAGTAATGGCGGTTGTTGTACTGATTAACACAAGGGAGGTGAGAATTCCGGGGTGAAGGGCACGCAGCATTTTCCTACTCCACTGAGGATGGCTTCATTGAGGAAGAAACCGGCGGTAAGGGGGGCGGATGATTGGGGAGTGCAACGGTGGCCTCCACGTCTTCCTCAGTATTGAGGCGCGATCGCACACTCACAAGGAAGGTTTTGATCACCACCGCAATTGGAACTGCAATTAGAACCCCAACTAAACCCGAAGCCCTAGCGCCCGTCAGGATCGCCAAAAAAACCCAAACCGGATTTAAGCCCGTAAAGCTACCAATGATCCGTGGCGCAACCACATTCTCCAAAAACTGCTGATAGAGAAAGGCAAACCCGACCACCTTCAGGGAGAGCCAAACATCCTGAAGGGCAACCAGCAAACTAATGGAAATGATCCCCACTGTGCCGCCAAAGGGCACCAAAGCCATCACGCCAATAATGACACCAAAGAGCAGTCCATAGGGCACCTTGAGGAAAATGAAAATCGTGGTCAAGCCAATTCCCATGCACAGCCCGAGTACCAGCTGACCAATAAAATAGCTCTCAAAACTGCGGCGTATCGTTTCTGAAACCGTGGGGCGGACCGTATTTGGCAGCCAACTGAGGAGACCATCCCACAATTCATCACCGTGCTGCAACAAATAAAACGTGAGTACAACCGTCAAAATCAGGTTAATCAGCACATCCACAGCACTGCTGAGGGTGCCCAAAATTAAATTCAGCGCCTCGCGAGCTAAGCTTTGCAATTGATCCTTAAGTTTTTCCAACAGTTGATTGGCAAGGGCATCCACATCCACCGTCACCGGCAGATTGAGGGAGTCCACCCACTGGCCAAATTCCAACAGTCGTCGTTGGCTGGAGTTAAACCATTCCGGTAGACGGGCAATGAGCTGTTGTGCCTGATTAAAGAGATTGGGCACCACAACCAAGGCAATGATGGCAATCAGTACCAAGGCGAGCAGAAAGACGAAAATTGCTGAGGGTCCTCGGGGGTTTCCCTGCTCCTCCATCCAGCGCACCGGGTAGTTCAGCAAAAAGGCAAATAGGGAGGCAAGGACAAGCACTGCCACCAGTGGTCCAAAGAACTTGAGAACGGTGGCAAATGCCCAGAAATTCAGCGTCAAAACTGGCCCTGCCAAGCCAATAATCAGAAACCGACTGGCAATGGAGAGACGATTCCACCAGTGACCCGAGGCCGCAGATTGGCTCATAGCTCTAAGCACAGTTGACGAAAGTGATCACCGCGTTCTTCAAAGTTCTGATATTGGTCAAAGCTGGCACAGCCAGGGGAAAAGAGCACGGTTTTGATCGGATACTGGGTCACCAGTTCAGCCGCCGCCGCCACTGCCCGATCCAGTGTCTCCATGATCTCATAATTTGTAAAGCCGATCGCCTCTAGGCGCTGCGCAACCTGCGGTGCCGCTTCACCAATTAAGAGCACCCAAGCAGCTTTCTCCTGAATTAGGTTGAGCCAAGGGCGATCGTCCCCCTTTTTGGCCTGTCCCCCAGCAATGAGAATGACTGGACCTGTCACAGAACGCAGCCCAATTTCTGCAGCGTCATAATTGGTGGCCTTGCTGTCGTTGATCCACTCCACCTGTCGCCATTGACGAATTCGCTCTAGGCGATGGGGTACACCGGTAAACCCCGCCACCCCTTTGGCAATCGTTTCGGCGGGAATACCGGCTAAATGTGCAGTTGCCACCGCTAGAAGAAAGTTTTGCTGATTGTGTTGACCTGGCATTTGCAGGATATGGGTAGGCAGGAGGGGCTGATCCTGAAACCACACTTGATCCTCAGCAATATAGATGCCCTGTTCAATCCCCTGGGGTAGGGCTGCCGCCCCTTGAGTACTGATCCACCATGCCTCGGGCCAGCGATTCACCATGTGCTGACGCAGATAGGGATCATCCCCATTGAGAATCACTTGTTTTGCGCCGTTCATTAGGTGGGCTTTGGTTGCCACGTAGGCGTCGAGGGTACCGTGGCGTTCCAAGTGATCCGGCGTGAGGGTTGTCCAAAGGGCAAATTGGGGTTGTAGGGGGGGGCTCGACTCTAATTGATAGCTACTAATCTCAGCAATCACCCAATCAAGGGCCCTTGCGGTCAAAGCCACTTCGCAAATGCTATTGCCAATGTTGCCACAGGCCGGTGCATTGTACCCCGCCGCTTGAAAAATGGCAGCCGTGAGTGCCGTGGTTGTTGTTTTACCATTGGTGCCCGTAATACACACCCAGGGCAAATGGGCAAGGGTCTGCCAGGCAATTGCCACTTCGCCGCAGACGGGGATGCCCGCTTGGCGAGCAGCGACCAGTGCAGGGGAGTGCCACGGTACCCCCGGACTAATGACAATTTCATCGGGAACGCGCAGGCCAACGCTGACAAGAGTTTGCAAATCAAAGTCATAGTTGAGTTGAACGGGGATGCCTTCAGCTTGCAGCAGTTGCTGTTGAGATTGCAGCGCCGGAGTTTGGCGGCGGTCACTGACCTCCACTTGCCAACCTTGACGTTTGAGTAAACGGGCGGCAGCAATGCCAGAGCGACCAAGACCAATCACATGAACAGTTGGCATAGTTAAGGGGGGTGAATCCAATCGAGCAGGTACAGACTCGGGGCAGCGGCCACCAAAGTGGTATCCTCAAGGCCAATGGGACCGAAAGGCGATCGCTGCCGCTGAAGGTTGCGCCTTAGACTCTATTATTGTCACACTGGGTAAAGAACAATGCCTAGCTTACGCAGAATTTGGCTCTGTGGTTTGCTATTGACAATCTGTGGCGGGTTCCTCTCCCTTGAAGGTATGCCCGCGATCGCCCGCCGCCGGGAAGTACCCAAAGTGGTGCGCGTCACCGATGTCCAATTGCAGAGTGAGAATATTGCGGGTGTCTGGTACCACCGCCTGACGGGACGCGTGCGCAATGAAACGGCCACACCAGCACGCAATGTTCAGATCTATTACGAAATCTATGATCCTACCGGCAAACGACTGCTGGAAGCGGGATCGACCCAGTTGCGCAATCAAGCGATTAATAGCCAAGGGGAGGCGGAGTTTCTGGCAACTCCCAATGCGGGCGGACGGGTGAAAATTACGCTTGTGGAATGGCTGAGTGGCGATCGCGAGTACCGCTCGTTTCAGCAAATGCAGGAATTTTCCCAATAGCCGGGGCCTACTGGGGTGTCTCACTGGATGTGGCGGATTGAGGGGTTGTTTCCTGCACACCAAAGGCCAGTACCCAGCCTTCAAGATCATTTTTAGTGCGAATCTTCAACCATTCCCCATCCTCACTGCGCTCTAGGATCGTCACCACCTCATCAAAGGCCACGCCCCCCAGGGCATTTGCCTCCCGACTGGGGCGATCGCGCACCCGCAAACCCTCTCCATAGATCACTCGCCCTTTAGGATTTGGCTGCGGTGACTGGATCGGGGTTGGTTCAGGCGTGGGCGAGGGTGAATTCGGTGAGGACTCTGGTGACGTCGGTGGTGGCGAATTGTGTGCCTCGACTTTGGGAGGCGGGGGTGGCCAGAGCAAGTTAAAGATGAGGGGCGTAATGAGGGCAGCAACCACAAGGGTAATCAGGCCTAAGCCCAAAAAGGTTCCCAAGAGCCATTGCAGCAGACGCACAACTGGTTTCATGATCTAACGTCCTGGGGGGGAGACAGGATGCGTGAGGCAAACCGCGCCCGACCGGAGGCCGCCCATTCTTGTAATTGGTGGACTTGTTCGCGAGCTGTCCGCGCCAAGGGGATAATTTCGCTGGCCGCATGCAGGAGATCTTCGGTGGTAAAGTCGCGGTCTTGGCTAAAGGCAAGGTGCATTGCTTCAATGATACACTGCTCGATTTCAGCCCCGGAAAAGTCAATGGTTTCGTAGGCCAGCCGCTCTAGATCGTAGTTTTGCAGGCGATCGCGCCGCACGCGACTGAGGTGCACTTCAAAAATGGCGCGCCGCTCATCCACATTGGGTAGCCCCACAAAAAAGATTTCATCAAAGCGCCCCTTGCGCAGCAGTTCAGGGGGCAAGACCTGCACATTGTTGGCAGTGGCCACAACAAAAACGGCAGAGGTTTTCTCCGCCAACCAAGTGATAATCGTGCCAAAGACACGGCTACTGGTTCCGCCATCGCCACGGCCATCAATGCCGGCAAAGGCCTTATCCATTTCATCAATCCAGAGAACACAGGGCGCCAAGGCTTCAGCAATTTGAATCATTTCGCGGGTGCGTGCTTCCGATTCCCCCACCAGGCCACCAAAGAGCCGCCCGACATCCAATCGCAAAAGGGGCAAGTGCCACTGGTGGGCGATTGCCTTTGCTGTCAGGGACTTACCTGTACCCTGAATCCCCACCAGCAGCACCCCACGGGGATAGGGTAGCCCATAGCGCCGTGCCCGCTCGGAAAAGGCGCCGCCGCGCCGCAGCAACCACTCCTTAAGGTTATCAAGACCGCCAATATCAGCAATCGTTTCTTGGGTGGGGTAAAACTCGAGAATTTGGGTTTGCCGCAGGATCTGCCGTTTCTCCTCCAAGATTAGATCTACATGGCTGCTGTCCAGCATACCGTGGAGGGCAATAATCCGACCCATCACCCGGCGAATTCGCTCTAGGGTCAAGCCCTGACAAGCGCGGATCAATTCATCGAGAAGAGGTTCTGGGGGAATGTTACCGAGGCTGTGGCAGAGCTTCACCAGTTCAAGGCGAATTTCCTCCCGTTGGGGCAAGGGAAACTCGACAACGGTAATCACATCCCGCAGTTCCGGGGGCAACTGCACCGTCGGAGCAAGCAAGATTAAGTTTTTGGGCTGGGACTTGAGTTGCCGTGCCAGGTTCCGCAGTTTGCGAGAGACCGCTACATCCTCAATAAAGCGATGAAAATCCCGCAGCAGAATTATGGCCGCTGCCGCTGGCGGTAGTTTTTCGACAAATTCAAGGGCAGTGAGGGGATTGCGCTTGGCCACTCCCAGATCATTGGGATTACCCTGATATCCCTCGACAAAATCCCAAATGTAGATGGGGCGCTGATTCAGGCGATCGCTAATCCTATGCAGTGTCGCCTCAAGGCGTTCTTCCTCCGTTGTGGCCACATACAACAGGGGATAGCGTGCCCGCAGCAAGAGTTCAAGGTCAGACTGAGCACTCACGGCGATGGTTCTGCACCCTCCAGAGCCGACTGTAGTTGCGCTAGTGTTGCCCAGCGGTGATCCAGGGGGGGTTGTGCGGGGGTGGGGGGGTGAATACCGCCACAGTGGGGATCACAGTACTTGGGATAGGGC
>NZ_JACOMP010000257.1:0-10762 GCF_014466085.1 Thermosynechococcus sp. OHK43 | reverse complement strand
GGCAGGAAATTTGGCAAAAAGGAGAAGAAATCTACCGCCGTGCTGAAGCAGCCTTGAAAAACCTGCAATGGCGGGAAGCCTTTCAAATCTCGCTCCAGTTGCAATTTGTTGACTGTCGTTACTGGGCCCAGGAGCAGTTTGGTGCCTTTAATCAGCGGATTATCCGTGCCCAACGGGAAGATCGGCAATTGGATGAAGCACGTGCCCTCATGGCGCAGGGGGGAGCCGATAACTTGGCCGCTGCGATTGCAATTGTGCGGCGAATTCCCACTACCAGTGACATTTACCCCGGTGCGCGGCGATTGCTCAATGAATTGGGTGAGCGATTGTTAGAATTGGCGATCGCTACCTTGAATCGCTACGAACCCCAAGAAGCGCGGCGAATTGCTGGCTTGATTCCCCAAGACGTCAGGAGTGCCCGCGCCGCCGAGGATGTGGTGAAGTTAGCAGCAGCAGAAGAATTTGCCCAAGCAGGCATGGGGGAAGATATTGATCGGGCGATCGCCCAAGCCCGGACGATTACCGCAGAACGCCCCCTCTACTTTGACGCTCAACAGGCCATTCGGCGCTGGCAAACCGATCTGAAGGTGTTACAAACCTTAGCAGCAGCCCAAACCATTGCCCGTGGTGGTACGGTGGACCGCCTTTACCTTGCGATCAACAGACTCAACATCCCTTTGGCAGACGCGAGTCCCTATCGCCAAGACCAAATCCGCGATCAGCGACGGCTGTGGCAACGTCAAATCGAGATTGCTGAGGATCAACCCCTGATTGACCGAGCCAATATTCTTGCCCGCCAAGGTACCCCTGAAGCTCTGTTGCAAGCTCGCCAACTGCTGGAGCAAATTCGTCCCCAGCGTGCCCTCTATGAAACGGCTCAAAATCGCCTCAAAGAACTCTTCCCCCCCGTTCCAACTGAAGCAGTGAGCTGGCAGCTTGATCCGGAGATGGCTCGCCTGAATGAAGCCCAGCGCCGTGCCCAAGGGGGTCGCGATCGCGACTTTGCCGCTGCCATTGCTATTGCCCAAAAAATTTCCCCCAACTCCAGTGTCTATGCCACCGCCAACCAGTTGATCGTGGAGTGGGGCAACAACATCCTAGAGCAGGCACGCTATTGGGTGGGGCGGGACAACCGCCAGGCGATCGCCACCGCCGAACTCATCCCCCCCACCCATCCCCTCTACTCGGAAGCAAGAGAATTGATCCGTATTTGGCAAGAGGCGGAACCCCAGAACCCCTTTTAAGGGCTTTTACTGATTCCTGGGGGCTTCCACAAGCCGCACCTTTTGGGCCAGACCCATTACTTGCAGTGCTCGAATTGTGATCCACGTGATATCAAATTCCCACCATTGCAGACCGTGGCGTGCCGAATGGGGATAGGCGTGGTGGTTGTTGTGCCAGCCTTCACCAAACGTCAAGAGGGCAACCCACCAACAATTTGTGGAGCGATCGCCCGATTCAAAGGTGCGGTAGCCAAACCTGTGGGTCGCACTATTGACAAACCAAGTTAGGTGATACACCAGCACCAGGCGGACAAAGATGCCCCAGACCACAAAGGGCAGTCCACCCCAGAGATATAACAACACCCCTAAAGCCACTTGAATAAGGAGAAAATACCGATTCAAAAAGCGATAGACAGGGTCAGTGTTAATGTCCTTGGTAAGGCGTTCCACCGCTGCCTTAGCGGGCACTTCTTGGAGCATCCAACCCATGTGGGACCACCAAAAGCCCTTTTGGGAATTGTGCTGATCCAGTTCTTGATCGGAGTGGAGGTGATGATTGCGGTGGAGGCCGACCCATTCAGTGATGCCACCCTCACAGGCCAAAGTACCGCAAAAAACAAAAAAGTATTCCAGCCATTTCGGACATTGGAAACTACGATGAGTGACAAGACGATGCCATCCCAAAGTAATCCCCAAACCACCAGAGACCCAGTAGAGGACAAAACAGAGGAGCACTGCCGACCATGAAAACGTCCCAGGCACCAAGGCCAGCAACGCTCCCAAATGGACAATACCCATAAAAAAAATCACCCCCCAATTGGGACGCAGGGGGCGCGAAGGCAACAAAGAAACAGATGTCATAAAACTCTCGAACACATTGACACGCCCTAGATTGAGCTAAGCCATGCAGGCTACTCCACTAGGGCAGAGGTAGCTGTGAATGCTTTCTGAATTAGACCTCAAGAAAAGTGCTTTGTCAATAGCCTATATTGAACAAGCAAAACAGCCAACCACTCCTTCCATCATGATGGAGATTGCAGAGCACGTCAAGTGAAAAATCGGTTGAACAACTGGAGGTGCAGCTCACTAGGGGGCTCACCGGTGTCAAGACCTGCTAATCCTAGCCGATTTTGGTTTTATTAAAATTTGTCAATATGCTATAAATTTCCGTGAAACCACTGAGAAGGAAGCAGCTCCTATCATCTACATTAGTGAATAGGTGAGAGGAATGAACAGCAGTTTGCCTGGAGTAAATTCTTACTACTCCGGTAATTTACTCATATAACAAAATTCCTACTCTGCAACACCAGGAAGCAACGTGCTAGATTAATTTACAAAAGTTTACACTCTCCCTGTTTCTGCTTTCACTGCATTTGAGGTTTAGGAGTATGCCGCTCACACCCATGACCCGCTACTACATTCGCCGTCTGCTTGCAGAGCGTGCTGAATCCCTTGGCCTAAAGGTGAGTGGGAGCGACAGCGAGGCCTTTACCGAGGAGTTATCGCGCTTAGAATCCTTAGCCGCAACTAAGTTGGCGGAAATTGATCTGATTGTGCGGATGCACCAAACCCTCAGCCGCAGTGGCCAAACCTACAATAGCTACCTCGCCAATCTGGAGCAGAAGCTCTTTGCTTTGATGGGTCTGGCGAGGCAACCTCAAGAAGACCTCAGCGATATTACCCTACCTCAGCCTGGCAGCGTGGAAGAGCCAGCAGCTAAAGTCCTCACCCTAGCGGAAGTTCTCGAACACTTTAACAAAATTGGCGATATTGCCCAGAAATACCTTGGCAAGATGATTGTGGCCAACTATTGGCGAGGCACTCGTCCCTACAGCAGTTGGTTTGCTGACTTTACGGTGACCAATGAGGGCCGGGTCGTTTATCGGTCGTACCAATCCAGCCGTGATATTTACCTCGATAGAGAACAAATTGAGCATTTAGACAATTGGTTGGCTGCTTTTGTTCGGCAGTGTCAGCGAGTCCTTCCCCAATTTACCAAGCAACTGCAAAAAGCAGGAGTTACGCAAACTAGCCTAGCTGCTAGCCCTCAATGACCATCGAAGAAACAGCCATTCACAGCCCCCTTGCCAACTCATACCGAGTCCTACGGCTTTTCTTGGCCGTTCTCTGGGTGGGGCTGATTGTCTATAGTTTTGGTTTTGCGCCCCCCGATCAACCGCAAACGCTGACACTCATTCAACGGCTAGCTACTGGAGACTGGCAGGGCATTAACCCCCTCATTGTCAGTCTCTTTAATTTGATGGGTGTGTGGCCACTGATTTATACCGCATTACTCGTCGTGGATGGTCAAGGGCAGCGATTTCCCGCGTGGCCATTTGCTGCTTTCAGTTTTGCCGTGGGTGCCTTTGCCCTGTTGCCCTATTTGATCCTGCGACAGCCTGCACCCCTCTTCACAGGAGAACTCAATAGGGGTGTACGTCTTTGGGAATCGCGGATCACTGGAATTGGGATTTTTCTAGTGGCGGTCATCTTTCTGAGCTATGGCTTACTTGCCGGCGACTGGCGAGACTTTTGGCAGCAGTGGCACAGCAGCCGCTTTATTCATGTGATGACCCTTGACTTTTGCCTACTGTCGTTACTCTTGCCCGTGCTGCTGGTGGATGACTGGCAACGGCGAGGCCTAGAAAACTCACCGTGGCGGTGGTGGAGCCTTGTCCCCTTTGTAGGAGTATTGGGTTACTTCCTTTTGCGTCCGCCCTTAATTCTCTCGAAAAAAAGTGTGGCATGATACAAAAAAATGCCCCTGAATTGGTTTTACTGATCTGTCAATGCTGAACTCTACACCCAGAGCGAGATTGGCTGGTGTTGAGAGAGTTGCATTGTTGGGGGAATATCAATGCCGACAGCACCCTATGCGATCGCTACACCACCCATTCAACCACCTTGGATTGACACACGACTCATGAACAAAGACGAACCCTTAGCACCAGTCTTTCGCCACATGGCCAGTGGCCTGTTTCCCTCCACAACTGAAACCTACGAACGCGGAAAAACCATTTTCTTTCCGGGGGATCCAGCTGAAAAAGTCTATTTTCTACTGAAGGGGGCGGTCAAGCTCTCACGGGTGTATGAAGGGGGCGAAGAAATCACAGTGGCACTGCTGCGGGAAAATACGGTATTTGGAGTCTTGTCCCTCATTACAGGCACCCGCTCCGATCGCTTTTACCATGCGGTGGCATTTACGAATGTGGAGCTATTGGCCGTTCCCATCGAGCAGGTGGAAAAAGCCATGAAGCAGGATCCAGAACTACCCATGTTTATGATTCAGGGGCTGTCATCGCGGATTTTGCAAACGGAGATGATGATTGAAACCCTTGCCCACCGCGATATGGGATCGCGCTTGGTGAGCTTTTTGCTGATTCTTTGCCGTGACTTTGGCGTACCCACCAGTGCTGGGGTAATGGTGGATTTAAAGCTTTCCCATCAGGCGATCGCCGAGGCCATTGGTTCGACGCGGGTAACGGTAACCCGTCTGCTCGGGGAACTGCGAGATCAAAACATGATCTCAATTCACAAAAAGAAAATCACGGTGCATAATCCGCTGATGCTGAGCCAGCAGTTTACCTAGGGGTGAGAGGCCACCACCAGTTGGCCATAGTCCAGTTTAATCAGGCGATCGGCGATATCGAAATAGCGATCGTCATGGCTAATCACAAAGACTGTTTTGCCCTGGGCTTTTAGTTCTGGGAGCAGCTGGCGGTAGAAAATATCCCGAAACACCGGGTCTTGATCCGCTGCCCATTCATCAAAGAGGTAGGCCGGGCGATCGTCGAGATAGGCCATCAACAACGCCAAACGCTTGCGCTCCCCTTGCGAGAGAGAAGTCGTTGAAAAGCGGTTACCTTCTAGGCGAACTTTGTGACTGAGGCGCAGTTTTTCAAGGTAATGTGGGATGACGGCTAGGCGTTCTGGAGATTCAATTCCCAACAGCGAGTCAAAGAGGTAAAAATCACTAAAGACAGCAGCAAAGTGTTGCCGATACCATTCGTAGTCCTCAGGCTGCAAACAGTGATCATCCACCCAAATTTCCCCTTGATCGGGCATGTAGAGTCCGGTAATAATTTTGGCGAGGGTGGATTTGCCGCTGCCATTACCACCGACAATAAAGACCAGTTCCCCGGCCTCAATGGTCAAACTTAAGGGGCCAAGGGTAAAGGCTGCGGGTTCATCCTTGTGGCTACCGCGGTACTGATGGCAAATCTGCAGGAGAGAGAGGGTTTTCCAACCAAAGGGAGGAAGCTCACCCCTATTATTAATATCTTGGCGCAGATCCCCAAGGCTGAGTTGCAGGGATTCCACTTTCTTGAGGGCAACCCTGGCACGACTAAACACTGGAATGGCATCAATCACCTGTTGCATTGGCAGCATGAGGTAGATAATTGTGAGAACATAGCCTGAGAGAACCGTGGGTGTGGCTCCCAGCAAATGGGGCAGTGTAAAGAGAAAGAAGCCAATTGTCACAAACAACAGCAGCTGCCCCCAACTGGCAGCAATGGCAAACACCATGTACCCTAGTTCATTTTGCTGCCGTGTTTTTTGAGCTGTGGGTGTCAATTCCCCATAGAAGAAGGCGAGTCGCCGTTGTCGATTCAGCTTGAGTTCTTTGTTGCCCTCCGTGAGTGTCCGAAAGTGGTGAAAAAGGTGATCCTGTTGCTGCCGTGCTCGCTCTAGGAATTTTTGTGCTCTGCCCGCTAGAAATAAGTAGCTGCCAGTACCAATGGCAATTAAGGCGACAAGGGCAAAAAAGAGGGGCGGCGACAACCAACCCATGTAAATAAGACAGCCAATCACAATGGCAATGGCATTAAAAAGATTGGGCAACACGGAAAAGGAACGGGAGACAGCATCCACGTCCTCTGTCAGCGTTGCAAGCAGCCGGGGATTACCAATGGCTTCTAACTGCCGTAGGGGTGAAGCGAGAATCTGCCGACTGAGGAGGAGGCGCATTTCATAAACTGCCTGTTGGGCAGCCCGCACCAGCAGTACTTGGGAGGTAAAGTGGGTCAACAGCAGTAGTGTGCCGAGGAGAATAAAGCCCCCAGGCAAGAGACGTTGGAGGGCAGGGGTTTTCTGCAAAGCGGCATTAATGAGGGCAATGAGCGCAGCCGTGCTGCCACCGTTGAGAAGTCCGGCGATCGCTGCTGCCACAATCGTCGGCCAGGCGGCTTCCAGGAGAATCCGAAATAGCTTCACGAATCTGTGGTCTCATCAGGGTTAAGGGTGGGTGCAGGCTCTTCGAGATTCAAGTTAGGAATAAAACTGGGGCGATCGGCATTTTCCCAACCCGGGGGACGCTTTGAGTTGTACCATGCAATGAGGCCAATGCTCACGGCAGCAATTAAACCCAGCAGCAACACCCCATAAAAGGGGAGGAAGTTACCTGCACCGACGGTAAAGCCAATTGCCAATGACCCCATTATTTTCCTCGTCAATATTGAGAAATATTTAGAACATCGAACACCACTATATCAATCCTAGCGCTGCTTTGAGAATCCCGAGGGGCGAAGCGACCTAGGGTACATTAAAAGATGGGAGGTGACTCCACCTGTAACAGAGAATTTTGCCCGACCTTTGAAGACCTGTGAACACCTCTGAACGATGAGCGATCGCGCCCTTCGACCGGCTCTTGTAGCTGCTGTGAAGCCTGGCTCCATTGCCGCGGAGTTGGGATTTGAACCCGGTGATGCTTTGGTGGCCATTAATGGCGATCGCCCCCGCGATCTAATTGACTACCGCTTTCTCTGTGCCGATGAATACCTCACTCTTGAAGTGCTGGGCAAAGACGGCCAAACCTACATTCTCGAAATCGAAAAAGATATTGACGAAGATTTAGGCCTAGAATTTACCACTGCCCTCTTTGATGGTCTAATGCAGTGCAACAATCGCTGCCCCTTTTGTTTTATTGATCAACAACCGCCCGGCAAACGGGAAAGCCTCTATATTAAGGACGACGACTACCGCCTAAGTTTTCTCTATGGCAGTTATATTACCCTCACAAACCTCCTCCCCTCAGAGTGGCAGCGCATTGCCCGCTTGCGCCTTTCCCCCCTTTACATTTCTGTTCATGCTACAGTGCCCAGTGTCCGCCAACGCCTACTGAAAAATCCCCGCGCTGGAGAGATTCTGCAACAGATTCGCTGGTTTCAGGAACAGCGGCTACAACTCCATGCTCAAGTTGTTGTTTGTCCAGGTATTAATGATGGTGAGTGCCTAGAGCAAACACTGCGAGATTTAGCCCAGTTCTATGATCCTGATTGGCCAACAGTCCTCTCAGTGGCTGTAGTGCCCGTAGGGCTGACCCGCTTTCGCCCTGCTGAGGATGAACTCACCCCCGTCACCTCCGACCATGCCCAAGCAGTGATTCAACGGGTACAGGCTTTGCAGCAGCAATTTGAACGGCAGTGGCAAACCCCCTTTGCTTGGCTGGCGGATGAATGGTTCTTGATTGCTGGGTGGCCGTTACCGCCAGCAGCCCACTATCAGGACTATCCACAACTCAGTAATGGAGTGGGCACCATTCGCCTGTTCCTAGAAGAGTTTGACCTTCACGCCCAACAGCTCCCTCAACGCCTACCACGGTCGCGGCATCTCAGTTGGGTGGTCGGCAATACGGTGGAACAGGCTTTTGAACCGTTGGTGGCACGCCTCAATCAGATTGAGAACTTGCGCCTTGATCTTTATGCCTTGGCCAGTGACTATTGGGGACAGCGGATGTCAGTGACAGGGCTACTGACCGGCCATGATTTGATTTATCACCTGAAGGGCAAACCCCTGGGCGATCGCCTCCTCCTGCCCAGTCTCATGCTCAAGCACGATGCCCCCGTTTTTCTCGATGATGTGCCTTTAGCCACTGTGGAGGAGGCTCTAGGGGTACCCATTCAAGTGGTCTCTGGCGGGGCAGCAGGAATTATTGCCGCTTGTACCCATCCCTAAAATCACTGATCTTGCCCCTTGGGATCCACGCGACTTATAATGGCTGGATGCTGTCCGCTGCACGCTCAACGCTATGATTGCCACCTCATCCCGTCCCGTTCGCATTGGTTCCCGCAAAAGTCAACTCGCTCTTGTGCAAACGGAATGGGTACAGGCGCAACTGCAAACCCACCATCGCGATCGCCCCTTTGAGGTGGTGACAATGACGACCCAAGGGGACAATATCCTGGATGTTGCCCTTGCCAAAATTGGCGATAAGGGGCTGTTTACCAAAGAGCTAGAACTCTCAATGCTGCGGGGCGAAACTGATTTGGCTGTCCATTCCCTGAAGGATTTACCCACTAAGTTGCCTGACGGCTTGGTTTTGGGCGCGATTACCGAACGGGAAGACCCCGCGGATGCCCTCGTTTTAGGTGCGAAATGGACAGGACACACCATTGATACTCTCCCCGAAGGTACAGTCATTGGTACCTCGTCATTGCGACGCTTGGCCCAACTGCGCCACTACTATCCCCATCTCACCTTCAAGGATGTACGGGGCAACCTAAATACCCGCCTCGCCAAATTGGATGCTGGGGAATACGATGCCCTGATTTTGGCGGTAGCTGGTCTGCGGCGTTTGGGGTTTGGCGATCGCATCAGCCAAGTTTTGCCAGCAACGGTATCCCTCTATGCTGTCGGTCAGGGCGCTTTGGGTATTGAATGCCGCGCCGCGGATGCCGACATTTTGGCTTTGGTGAAAACCCTTGAACATCCGGAGACAGCAGCCCGTTGCCTAGCGGAGCGAGCCTTCCTGCGGCAATTAGAGGGGGGCTGCCAAGTTCCCATTGGCGTTCACACAGTGATTGAAAATGGTCAACTGACCTTAACAGGCCTAGTGGCAAGTCTAGATGGCCAACGCCTTGTCAAAGACAGTCTCACAGCAGATGTGGCCACGGCAGAAGAACTGGGCACCCGCTTGGCCTTAAAACTTCGTGAACAGGGTGCGTCCGAGATTTTAGAAGAAATTTTCGCTACAGCCCGCCCTGAACGCTAGGGGGCTCTTACCAGGGATTGCCAATCATGGTAAAAGCTGCCCAGTAATAGGGATGACTCAGGGGGCGATCGCCCCGCCCCTGGGCAACCTCTGGCGGCAGTGGAATCTCTCCCTGGGGTGTCTGCAGTTGGTTGCCCTTGACGGTTACCTCGCCTCGCAACATCTCCAGTTGGGCTTGGCGCAGAGCCTCTGCTTTTATTGGTGCCGTATTTAAATGCTTATAGAACCGGGTCATCAAAGCCAATGTGCCCTCATCACTCACATACCACAGGCTGGCCACCGCCGACTTCACGCCCGCTTGCACCGCCAAACCTGCAAACCCCAATTCGGCATCCAAATCACCCACTGCTGTGCGACAGGCACTGAGAGTGAGCAGCTCTATTGGCGGACGATAGAGGCGTAGGTTTCGCAACTGAATTAAATTGAGCCGACTGTCCCGAAACGCAATGTAGGAGTTTTGGGGAGCTCCTGGTCGAAATTCGCCATGGGTTGCTAAGTGAATCACGCCATAGGTGCCCTGACGGTGCTGTTTCTTAAAATTGGCAAGGGTAAAGGCCTCATTCAGGAAGACTGCTCCCCCCCCTAGATCCTGAGCCACTTGCTGTAATTCTACAGGCACTGCCGGTAAGGGGGATTGGTCGGGGAAGTCAGACGCTCCCATGGCCAAGATGCGGGCTTCTTTGATATTCACATAGCGAGTGTCCGTGAGGCTCATACTGGGAACCAAGCCGACGCTAAAGCGCTCTACCAAAAAGTTTTGGCCGTCATGGAGTGCCGCCAGCGGTATCCCTCGCAAACCGTCGTCAGGAATGAACACCAAAGTATCAATCTGTTGGGCTTCCAGGCCTGCCCGCAGGGGGGCAATGAGCCACTGGTACAACTGCTGAGCTGCAGGCAAATAGGCGCGGGTATTGACTAAGCGGGGATCCCGCACCAAATTAGTAAAGGTTTCCGCCATTTTGAGGAGGCGATCTTGGCCCACACCCCCCACTGCTCGGTAAAGGGGATCTCCTTGTGGTGTAATGGCCAGTAAATCTGTCTGATTCGGACGGCTGAGGACATAGATGACAGCTGGTTTTTTCCCCGTTTGCAGGGCCTGCTCTTGTAGAATTGCTTGAATTTTCTTGCTGGATAACTCAGGAACATCTAAAGGACGCCCAAAGTAAGCCAAAAAGCTTTGAGTATTTTTCTGCTCTAGAAGGCTGATGACCTGACTGGAATTATTATTTGCCAGTGAAGAGGTAATCGTGGGCAGAAACAAAACCGGTGGTGCACCGACTGGCGGTTGCACTAAAGGAGGTGGTACCGGGCTAATGGGATTCAATAAACTCTTTCCGGCACCACTAGAAGAAGGTTCAGGAGATGATCCAGGAGAAGAAGGTCCAGGATAAGGGCCAGGAGTAATAAGAATTTGTGCGTAGATTCGGTCTCCGCTGTGGCGACAGAAAATCGCGCCTTGACCTTCATGATTGTCACAGTAACCCTCCGGTGTTTCCATCTTTTCGAGGAGGGCTGTAGCACTGCTGTTGTTTTGAGCGGCAGTAATAGC
>NZ_JACOMP010000256.1:0-5278 GCF_014466085.1 Thermosynechococcus sp. OHK43 | reverse complement strand
TTCGCTGCTGGGTGGGAAAAAAGGAATCGGGTTGCCTGCGGCATCGGTGACTTCTGGCAGGTATTCAACGGTTAGGGCATCAAATTGACAGGTGTAGGCACCATAAATGACTTGTTGGCGATCGCGCAGGATCAACTGATAGCCAAAGCTGCGACTGGCATGGCCCAACTGATTAATCAGGGCAAAACGCCGTAAATAGGGCAAGCGTCCCCAAGCGGCGGGGGAGACAAAGGCTTCAATTCTGCCCCCCGGTGCTGTCATGGCTGGAAAGGCTTGCCAGCGTTGAATCACCTGGTCACCAAACTGCTGCACGGCCCACCAGAGGCTGGGTACTGTTAAGCCCACTGCCGAGGGAGACTCGCTAACCACAACTTGCTTTTCATTGACAGGCAGCGCGATCGCCGCCGCCACCGCTAGGGGTAAGTCCTCTGTAGAGGGATTGGCAGTCGTTCTAAGGGGATGGAATCCTAATAGAGCGATCGCTCCCACGGCACTCAACCATCGGCCCCAGGCCTTAGGAGGGGATAGGGTTCTCATTGGCCTTGAGTCAAGAAGGAACTTACCCCTATGTTACAAATGCAGCCATGCCTTCAATACATCCAGGAGGCTATTGCCGCCCCATGCAAGGGCAATCAAAATTGATGTGGTGACTGCTAGACCAATCAAAGAGATAACCACCCCTGCCAGGCTAATCAAACCATCGTCATCCAAAAGACCAAAGCCGATTGTAAAAATGCCCATGGCGGGAATGGTGTTGGTGCCGGGAATAGGCAAAATCATCGAGATCGCCATCAGCGATACAGTAACCCCCAAGCCCAAACGTCCGCCTCGGGTCGTGCAAATGAAGCGCCAGCGGGGACGGGAGATCAATTCAATCCGTCGCAGCCAAGGCAAAGCTGTGCGCACAATCTTCTGCATCTGGGAGCGCGGCATCGTGCGCTTGAGCAGCCACGGCGGCAGCCAAGGGACTGAGGCACCCACAAGCAATTGCCAACCCAACAGTAACAGCACAATGCCAAAGGGTGTGGCGTAACCGGGGGCTGGAATGGGCAGCGCCGATGGCAACGAAAGAACGGCCAGCAAAAAGCCAAAGGTTCGCTCCCCCGCCAACTGAACAATCTCTGCCAAGGACACCAGTGGTTGCGTTAAAACCTCTCCATGCCTAGGGCTGGGCACAGGACTCAAAAAGGCATATTCCAGGTCTGTGGACAATTTTGCCATGAAAAATTACAGGAAGTGGAAATGTTCCCACTGCTAGGATACGATAAATTGATCGTGAGTTTATGCTCAACACAGTTGACGGCAATTCCAAAGCCGCGATCAACCGGAATCCATGGCAACCCCATCTGACTTACCGACAGAGTTGCACCTGATTAATCCCCGGCGATCGCTAGGGCAGGTTTATCTCGACTGGACACCCCAACCCGGTTGCCATGTGGATCACGAAGGGGAAACCTATACAGTGTTAGAACGCCGTCATCGCTACCGGTTTCGTGGTGGACGCTATCAACTGGAAAAAATTGCCCTCTATGTGCAGCCCAGTGACACCCTTAGCGATCGCCATCTCGTGAATGGACAGTGGGTGATTGGGGATCCCTCCTGCCGCTGGAATGCCCTTTCACCCTTGTTGCGCTGTGCTGTGAACCCTCAGGGCTCCTGCCAAGCGTGTCGAGATTACCAGCCTCGAGAACCTTAGCATTTCCTTTCTCAGCTCAAAAATCCCCGCCAGGGCAGGGGAGGGTCTGGGTTGTTTGAATTGAACTCGGTACCGGCCAGCTACTGCCCTGGGGAGGTCAGGTAGGACGTTGCCGGTAGGACAACTTTCACCGGTTGAACGTGCCAGATGTCTTGGCAGTACTCGCGAATGGCGCGATCGCTAGAAAATTTCCCCATCCGTGCCACATTGAGAATTGACATTTTTGCCCATTGGGCTTGATCTTGTTGATAGACCTGAAGGACCCGTTGGTGGCAGTCCACATAGCTTTGGTAGTCTGCCAAGAGGCAATAGCGATCGTTTTGCCAGAGGTGCTGAACCAGGGGCCGAAAGAGTTCCGTATCGCCATGGGAAAAGTACCCCGAGGCAATGAGGTCGAGCACCCGCTTCAGCCTTGGGTTGCTATTGGCAAACTCCCAGGGGCGATAGCCGTTGCGCCACAATTCCTGCAATTGCTCTACCGTGTGACCAAAGAGGAAGAAGTTTTCAGCCCCCACCTCTTCGCGAATTTCCACGTTGGCGCCGTCGAGGGTGCCAATCGTCAACGCCCCATTGAGGGCAAATTTCATATTCCCTGTGCCTGAGGCTTCGTAGCCGGCTGTTGAAATTTGCTGGGAAAGATCCGCTGCTGGATAGACCTGCTGCCCTAGCGTTACGCTGTAGTTGGGCAAAAAGACGACCCTTAGGCGATCGCGCACCGCTGGATCACGGTTAATCACCTCAGCCACGGAGTTAATGAGCTTAATGATTAACTTGGCCATATAGTAGCCTGGGGCCGCCTTGCCGCCAAAAATAAACGTTTGGGGCACCATCTCCAGTTGGGGGTTGTCCTTCAACATCTGGTAAAGCGTGATGACATTGAGGACACACAGGTGCTGGCGTTTATATTCGTGGATGCGCTTCACCAAGATCGAGAAGAGGGAATGGGGATCCACCGTTACCCCTAGGCGATCGCGAATGTATTCCGCAAGGCGTTCCTTGTTCCCCTGCTTCACCGATTGCCATTGGGCTGCAAACTCGGCATCCTCTGCCAAGGGTTCCAATTGCCGCAGTTGATCCAAGTGCTTCACCCAATCTTCGCCAATGCGTTCGGTAATCAGGCGGGTTAATCTCGGATTGCTGAGCACCATCCAGCGCCGAGGGGTGACGCCATTGGTTTTATTGGAGAATTTCTCTGGTGTCAGTTCGTAGAAATCCTTGAGCACCGTTTTTTTCAGGAGTTCTGAGTGCAGTGCTGCCACGCCGTTGATGGCATGACTCCCCACCGCTGCCAAGTGGGCCATGCGCACATAGCGACAGTCACTTTCATCGATAATGGACAGCCGCCGCAGGCGATCGTTATCCCCCGGGTATTGCAGGCGTACCTCATCTAGGAAACGACGGTTGATTTCATAGATGATTTGCAAGTGGCGGGGCAAGAGGGAGCCAAAGAGATCTAGGGGCCATTTTTCCAGTGCCTCGGGCAGGAGGGTGTGGTTGGTGTAGGCAAAGGTTCGGCGGGTAATGTCCCATGCCTGCTCCCAAGGCATGAGATGCTCGTCGACGAACAGGCGCATCAATTCCGCCACTGAAATGGCTGGGTGGGTATCGTTCAACTGAACGGTGAACTTCTCATGGAAGCGGCTCAGATCTTGTTTGCCCGATTGTTTGTAGAGGCGGATCATGTCCTGAAGGGCACAGGAGCAGAAGAAATACTGCTGCATCAGCCGCAGTTCTTTGCCCTGCAACTGCTCGTCATTGGGATAGAGGACCTTCGTGATGTTTTCTGAAGCAATTTTTTGGTTGACAGCGCCGTAGTAATCGCCTGTGTTAAAGGCTTGAAAGTCAAAGGACTCCACCGCCTCTGCCCGCCATAGACGCAGAAGATTGGCGGTATTCACCTTGTAGCCCAAGATGGGGGTGTCATAGGCCACTCCCTGAATCACTTGGTGGGGTTGCCAAACAACCCGATAGCGGCCCTGATCATCGGTATAGCTATAGGTGTAGCCGCCAAACTTCACCTGCAAAATCAATTCCGGTCGGGGAATTTCCCAAGGGTTGCCATAGCGTAACCACTTGTCGGTAATCTCGACTTGCCAACCATCGCGAATTTCTTGGTCAAAGATACCGTACTCATAGCGAATGCCATAGCCAATGGCGGGGATTTCCAATGTAGCGAGAGAATCCATATAGCAGGCGGCCAAGCGTCCCAACCCGCCATTCCCCAACCCCGGCTCCTCCTCCTGATCGAGGAGTTCTTTGAGGTTCAAACCGGTTTGCCGCATGGCTTCTTCAACGGCCTCATAGAGTCCGAGGTTAATTAGGTTATTGCCAAGGTGTGGCCCTAGCAAAAATTCGGCGGAGAGATAGCAAACAGTGCGGCTTTCTTGATCTCGATAGGTTTTTGCAGAATTCAGCCAGCGCAACAGTAGGCGATCGCGCACGGTGTAGGCCAAGGCCAAGTAGTAATCATTTTTCGTCGCCACTTCGGGAAATCGCCCTTGGATAAAGAAGAGATTATCCATAAAGGCGCGCCGCAGGGTTTCAATGCTCGTACCGGTGCGATCGTCTTCCGTGAGCACTGTAGGACAACCGGGCGGAATGAGACTGGTCATTGTGGGAATCCTCGCAAAGAATTAGCGCGATTAGTAGTAGTCAGCCCTTCCCTATCTGTTCTATCGCGATCGCCCGGGATTCCCCCCTAAGTACAGAATCTCTTTACTCGCACTCTTTGCTAGTAAAGGGGGGCAAGCCCTTCCCTAGCCTTCATTCACTGTGGGAAACAGTTGGCAGGTCAGCTCTTCATCGGAGGAGTCAGGGGGAGGACTGCCGCGGGTAGCCTCTGGGGCTTGGGTGTGTTGATAGCGTTGATAGAGCGTACTCAGAAGTTTGATCAGGCGATCGCCCCCACTGGCATAGAGAGGATCCTGGGGCAAACGTGCCAAAGCAGTGGCCATTTGCGTCTGCAAAATCTCTAAATCACCATAGCGGCGGGTCAGCCGTTGCAGCAAATCAATGAGGGTAAACCGCTCTAGGGCTTGGGCATGCACCGGCTTGGTGGTCAACAGAGCGGCCACAAGAAGCTTCATATGCAGAGGGGTACAGTAGCGGGTGACTTCTAATCGCAAATCGTAGAGATCTGCAGTGCTGAGGGTTGGCGCCTCGATGGTCAGTGTAGCCGTCGCAGCTTGGCTGTAAAGGGGGACCAAAATTTGCAGCAGTACGGCTGAGGGAACCTGATAGGCCTGTGCTTTGTTGAGACTATTGACAAGGGCAGTTAGGTGCTGTCCCAAGAGGGTGGGGGTTTTCAGCCGTTCAAGGATTTCGATGAGGACCTGTTGCACGTCGCTCACGGTCCATGGCGGTGCTTGGGTCGGCCACTGATGTTGCTGAAGGGCATACAGTAGCTTAAAAAGGCGGCTCTGCTGCGGGTGCTGAGCAATTTGTTGGGCAGCGGTGGCAATGGTAGAAGTCGTTGGGGTCACAGGTTGGCCAAACGTCCCTCGGTACTGCATTGTAGCCAATTTTCCTAGACAGTGGTTTAATCCTGCTGATGGCCAAGGGAGGGTGAGGGCTTCTGCTAGG
>NZ_JACOMP010000255.1:0-8196 GCF_014466085.1 Thermosynechococcus sp. OHK43 | reverse complement strand
GTCTGGGGTTGGGGTGGGGTAGGGGGCAACCCCGCCTGTTGGGCGTAGAAGGTGGCCAGTGTGCTGACCAAGGCGTCCCGTTGTTGACGATTAAGTTGGCGAATGGCGGCCATATCCCCTTCCATTGGGTTCACTGTTAGGTAAGAACGTCCCGGATAGGTTTCTGGACGCAGGAATTCATTCAGTCCCAAATAGTCGGCCAGGGAAATTTTCCAGTCAAAACGGTAGAGGGGCGATCGCCCTTTGACAGTAGTGTGATAGACAATGAATCGCTCTAGGAGTGTACTCTCCGGCGCTGGCTGGCGATTTTCTTGGCGGATGTAGTGGTTTTCCTTCGGGAAACCGGGTAACTTCGGATAGAGGGTTTCTGCCACCAAACGGGGATTAATGAGAATTTGACCCGTAGCATTGGGCAAATTGGGGTCAGACTGCGATCGCCCCACGCTCCAAGCACTACTCAGGGGTAACCACAGGAGTGCCAGCAAGAACCCCCACACCACCCAGCCCAAAAAGGTCCAACCTCGTCGTCTGCCCATGGCTAGGAATCTGCCAGCAACTCCGGCTGGGCAATTTCATCAGACATTTCAATAATGGCACGGATCACCGGCTTTAGGGGCAGATCATCCAAATCTTCACTGGCCTCTAGCCCCCGCCGCTGTTTAGCCCGGTTGGCAATTTGCACGGTAATCCGATAGCGATTGGCGGAGTGCTTAATCAACTCTTCCGCCCGACGGTTAATTTCCAAAGAGGAGTAATGAAGGCGCTTTTGCATGGTTGGTCCTTTCCTCAAACGTGGGTGGCTGTTGCTTCTAGGGGGTGCGGTGTCGGTGTTGCAAAGGGCTGGATAATACCGCCCCCCAACAGGCGATCGCCCGCATACCAAACCGCCGCTTGCCCCGGCGTTACCCCAAATTGCGGTTCAGCAAACTCCAATTGTACCTGTTCAGCATTGGCGTCGGGAATGATAGTCACCGGCACAGGGGGGGTGCGATAGCGAATTTGCACTGTGGCTGTCATCGGTTCTTTAGGAGGTGGTATCGAGACCCAGTTCACCTGTGCCACGGTACACTCACGCCGGACGGCGGTGGTGCGATCGCCCACAATAACACGATTGTGTTCCCGATCCACAGCCACCACATACAGGGGCTCAGGTGCGGCGATTCCCAAGCCTTTGCGCTGGCCAATCGTATAGTGGTGAATCCCCTGATGGTACCCCAGCACCCGTCCATGGACATCCACAATCTCCCCCCGCTGACTGGGCAGATACTGATCCAAGAATTGGCGCATGGATCCATGGGCTTCAATCAGGCAGAGATCTTGGCTTTCCGGCTTACTGGCCGTGTGCAGACCATACTGCGCCGCAAGGGAACGGGTCTCGGCCTTGGTTTGCTGACCGAGGGGGAAAAGCACATGAGCTAGAATCTCTTGGGGCAGATCATAGAGAAAGTAACTTTGATCCTTATGACGATCCACAGCTCGCCACAGTTCATAGCGATCGCTGGTGGGATTGTATTTCACTTGGGCATAGTGACCCGTAGCAATGTAGTCAATCCCCAGTTGCTCCCGGCTATAGGCCAGCATCGGTCCAAACTTCACCAAACGGTTGCATTGGGAACAGGGTAGCGGTGTAACCCCACTGGCATAACCACTGATCAGATAGTTCACAATATATTTCTCAAAAAGTTCGCGGCTATCCACGATGTGGTGAGGGACTCCCAGCTCCTCACAAAGGCGCGCCGCATCCACTAGCCCCTCAGAGCAGCACTGCCCCTTCCCCTTCATCAGCCAGAGCGTCAGACCCACAACGGGGTACCCTTGCGCTTTGAGGCTGGCAATGGCAACGGAACTATCCACACCGCCGGAAAGGCCGACAACAACCGCCGGTAAGTCGGACATTGTTAAGATTCACAAAAAATCCACCTCTTTTAGGGTAGCATTCCTACTTTCGCAACACAGGCCATCGCAATCAGCTATAATCAGGAGACAAGGTTGGCGAGTAATCGCCGCTTGAGTTTCTTAAGTAGAGCGATTCTTGAGTTCGGTTTTAGGGAAGGTTGGTTACGTGACAGTCGTCTCTCCGAAGTCAACGTCAACACAGGGTTCAATTTTTGCTTTGGAGCAGATCAGATTATGTCTATTTATGTCGGCAACCTTTCCTACACGGCTACCCAGGAAGACCTAGAGGCCGTTTTTGCCGAGTACGGTTCCGTCAAACAAGTCTATTTACCCGTAGATCGGGAAACAGGCCGTAAGCGGGGGTTTGGTTTTGTAGAAATGTCCAGCGATGCTGAAGAAGACGCGGCGATCGCCGATCTCGACGGTGCCGAGTGGATGGGACGGCAACTCAAAGTCAACAAAGCACGTCCCCGCGAAGCCATGGGCGGTGGCAACAATCGTTATTCCCGTAATCGCTAACTCCCGAGGCGGTACTTCGCCCTTTTCACAAACCTTTGATAGGGCCTATTCCACCCTATTCCTGTGGGGAGGGCTTTATTTGTTCTGCCAATATGGTAGAGAAATAATAACGACCTGCTGAATGCAATTGGAAAGGAACATCATCCCTATGGCGCGCATGTATTACGACGCAGATGCCCAACTAGAGCTCCTCAAGGACAAAACGATCGCCATTATTGGCTATGGCTCCCAAGGCCACGCCCATGCCCTCAACCTGCGGGATAGCGGTCTCAATGTGGTGGTGGGTCTTTACGCCGGCAGTCGTTCTGCAGAGCGCGCCCGTGCCGATGGTCTAGCGGTGCACCCCGTGGCGGAAGCTACGAAAATGGCCGACTGGATTATGATTCTTTTGCCCGATGAAGTTCAGCGGGTTGTTTATGAACAGGAGATTGCCCCCCACCTGCAACCGGGAAATGTCCTCTCCTTTGCCCATGGCTTTAATATTCACTTTGGCCAGATTGTGCCCCCCGCCAATGTGGATGTGGTGATGGTGGCTCCGAAAGGTCCGGGTCATCTTGTTCGCCGCACCTATGCCCAAGGGGAAGGGGTCCCCTGCCTGTTTGCGGTCTATCAAGATGCCAGTGGTCAAGCCCGCGATTTAGCCATGGCCTACGCCAAGGGGATTGGTGGCACCCGTGCCGGGATTCTTGAAACCACCTTCCGTGAAGAAACAGAAACCGATCTCTTTGGTGAGCAAGTGGTGCTGTGTGGTGGCCTCAGTGCCCTGATCAAAGCCGGCTTTGAAACATTGGTGCAGGCGGGCTATCAGCCAGAGCTGGCCTATTTTGAGTGTCTTCATGAAGTGAAGCTGATTGTGGATTTGATTGTTGAAGGGGGGCTTGCCAAAATGCGCGACAGCATCTCCAACACCGCAGAATACGGCGACCTCACCCGTGGCCCACGGATTATTACCGATGCAACCCGCGCAGAAATGCGCAAAATTCTCCACGAAATTCAAACGGGTCAATTTGCCCGCGAGTTTGTGCTGGAAAATATGGCGGGTAAACCGGGCTTTACTGCAATGCGGCGACGGGAGGCAGAACACCCTATTGAGCAGGTGGGTCAAGAACTGCGCTCTATGTTTAGCTGGTTAAAACGGGCTTAAGCTTTGCCCTGGGGGGCAACGATGGCGATTATTTCGTCGCAAAATTCACCGCCAGAGCGATCGCGCCCCCCTTCCGTGCTCTCCAATCAACCCACCCCAGAGGAACAGCACTCCCTGGCTGAGGATTCCTTACGTCCTCACTCTTTACAGGACTACATTGGCCAGCAGGAACTAAAGGATATCCTGCACATTGCCGTCCAGGCAGCAAAGACACGCCAAGAACCCCTTGATCACCTGCTGCTTTATGGCCCGCCGGGCTTAGGCAAAACCACCATTGCCTTGATCTTGGCGGCAGAAATGGGGGTCAACTGTAAAGTGACCAGTGCCCCAGCGTTGGAACGCCCCCGCGACATTGTGGGTCTGCTGGTGAACCTGCAAGCGGGGGATATCCTCTTTATTGATGAGATTCACCGCCTCTCCCGCATGACCGAGGAACTCCTCTATCCAGCTATGGAAGATTTTTACCTTGATCTGACGGTGGGAAAACAGCAAACGGCACGCACACGACGACTCAAACTCAATCGCTTTACCCTTGTGGGAGCAACCACCCGTGCTGGGGCTTTGACCTCGCCCTTGCGCGATCGCTTTGGCTTGGTGCAGCGGTTACGCTTTTATTATCCCGAAGAACTCCAGCAGATTGTCCAGCGGGGGGCAGGCCTCTTGCAAACCCCCATTACTCCTGAAGCGGCTCTAGAAATTGGCCGGCGCAGTCGCGGTACGCCCCGCATTGCCCTGCGGCTTCTCAAGCGGGTACGGGACTATGCGGCTGTGAAGCACGATGGCAGGATTACGCTGGATGTGGCTAGGGCTGCCCTGGAACTGCTGCATGTGGATCCAGCAGGGTTGGATGGGAGCGATCGCCGCCTCCTCAGGGTGATGATTGAGTCCTATCAAGGGGGGCCAGTGGGAATTGAAACCCTTGCCGCCGCCACAGGCGAGGATGTGCAAACCATCGAAGAGGTCTACGAACCCTACCTTCTCCAGATGGGCTATCTGCAGCGGACACCCCGAGGTCGAGTCGCCACTCCCCGCGCTTGGCAACATCTAGGCTATACTGCACCAGAAAACCAGTTGCCATTGTTATCTAGTCCCTACGACACCTCGTCTTAAGACTCAACTTCTTTATGGGACCGACGATTGTCTTGGGCGCAATGAAACCGTTGCTGAACTAATCAACTAAAAACTAATCAACTAAAAACTAATCAACTAAAGAGACATGATGTGGAAAATTGAATTGAGGAGATTGAAAGCTTAGGCAGTGCAAAATCGGCGACGCTAGCTATTTCATGCAACTTTGTGAGCACCCCTCAAAATTCTATACTGGGATACAAAACGGGAATACTGGCTGCGAGGTTGGCAACCAGAAGTGACGAATTGCGACGAATTGAATTTTGGATTGCTCATTCAGGAAATACTCAAAGCCAGCTCTATCCTGATATCTTTTTTGCCGGAAGTTTTCATCAAACAATATCGCAATGGCAGAAAACTCTTTCTCAGCACCCCTGGGATGAATCCCCATTGATTCCTGAAGCCCCCGAATTTACCCTTGAACAAGCCCTGGATGAGAATTAGCTGCCTCGGCCACCTGGTGCGAACTCTGAAGGGGCAGTATTGTGAATCGTGATCTTGCTCCAAGCAGCCGTTGTTGGTCAGCCTAAGCCCGCCCCCGTAATTGGAAAATCACTGTAAGCTATTGATAGGGTTGATTAAGGTTTTTTAACCTTGACCCTACTCTCTGCCTCGCCTACGTGAACGACCATGTTGCGGATCATTACCCAGTTAACAGACCTACGCGCTGAACTACGCCGCATTTGCGATCGCACCGATAGCGGGGAGATGAGCGAACAACAGGCTACCGTTGAGGCAATTTTGCGCCGTGTGGCCAAGGAAGGCGATCGCGCCCTGATTGAGTACACCGCCCAGTTTGATCACATTGACCTCACCCCCGAAACATTACGGGTGAAAGGGGATGAACTGGATGCCGCTTACCAACAGGTGTCCAAAGAACTCCTAGATGCAATTCGCCTCGCCAAGCAACAAATTGAAGCCTTTCACCGCCAGCGAGTGCCTAAAAGTTGGGTGCAATTTGGCGAGGATGGCGTTATCCTAGGCAAACGCTACACTGCCGTTGATGCTGCCGGACTTTATGTGCCGGGAGGACGGGCGGCCTATCCGAGTACGGTTTTAATGAATGCCATTCCCGCTCAGGTGGCCGGTGTGCAGCGGATTGTCATGGTCACGCCCCCCGGTCAAGGCAAAGGCATTAACCCTGCGGTTCTTGTTGCCGCCCAAGAAGCCGGAATTCAAGAGATTTATCGCGTGGGTGGCGCCCAAGCCATTGCCGCCCTTGCCTATGGCACAGAAACAATTCCCCGGGTGGACGTCATCACTGGGCCGGGAAACCTGTATGTGATGCTTGCCAAAAAGCAGGTCTATGGCCGCGTTGGCATTGACTCCCTTGCAGGGCCCTCAGAGGTCTTAATCATTGCTGATGAGGCAGCCCATCCTACTCAGATTGCGGCTGATCTGCTGGCTCAAGCGGAACATGATCCCCTTGCAGCGGCCATTTTGCTTACACCGAGTCTTTCCCTTGCCAATGCAGTTGTAACAGCCGTGAATGAACAGTTGGCTGACCATCCCCGCCGTGTCCTCACTGAGAAGGCGATCGCCCACTACGGCCTCATTGGTATTGTTGAAACCCTCGAACAGGCAATCGAGCTGTCCAATAGCTTTGCTCCAGAGCATCTAGAACTGGAAGTTGAAGACCCTTGGAGCCTTGTCGATCAGGTGCGCCATGCTGGTGCCATTTTCCTGGGCTATTCTACCCCTGAAGCGGTTGGCGACTATCTGGCGGGCCCGAATCACACTCTGCCTACTTCTGGTGCTGCCCGCTATGCTTCTGCCTTGGGCGTAGAAACCTTCTTGAAACACTCCAGTATTATTCAATACACCCCTGCTGCCTTACGCAAACAGGGGGGAGCAGTCATGACTCTCGCTGAAACGGAAGGCCTGATTTCCCACCGCGACTCCGTGCGTCTGCGCCTTGAACCTTAGCAAGCCTTAGAAACTGACGATCAAGTAGGGGGCTTCAAATTTACCCCCGCGAACGGGTTTGCCCTTGAGGCTAGGGGGCAGTTCAATGTGGCGTCGCTGATCGCCAGCTTCCACCGTCAGTTCCCCACTAAACTCGCTAAGTTTCACCTGCTCTTTGCGAAATCCCGGTAGGAAAATGCGTACCTGTTGCTGCGTCTCATCAAACTCATGGGGAGCCGGTGCCACTCCTAGCTGATTCAAGTCCGGAAGATAGGAAACAAGACGTTGCCAGTTGCTCCAGTCTTTAGGAAGAGCTGAAATGCGTAGCGGTGCAAACGTGCGGCTGACTTCTGGTGTGGGTTCCCCCATGCAAAAGACCTCAGAAATAGGCACATTCACCTGTTGGGCACTGCCCCATAACCATTGGGTTTGTGCGGTTGAGATCGCTGTGGTATCCGTGAGCAGATACACGGATAGGCGCTGAGGATCTGCGGCAATTTTCACCCCGCGATCGACCCACTCTTTCGCCTCAGCAAAGCGCTCTCGAACTTTTTGCGTGTCAATGTTGGCAGCCATAATTGCGCTGGCGATCGGTCCGCCAATAGCGTTCGCGATCGCGTTCAGATCCAGTTGATCCAACAAACGTTGAAATCGTCGATAGTACCACGCTAACCCTTGGGGCAAACCAATCAGCCGCAGTGTATCCTGACTGTTGCCCCCAGCATAGACGATCACATCGTACTCGCCGCTGCTGTAGTGCACACGCAGGGCATTCAATGTGAGTAAGGTGTCCATCCCCGGCAAGATCACCAATTCCGCCGCATAAACTTTACCCACCAGCTCTTGGGGCAAATAGGGTTCTACTAAACGGTTGAGTTCTTGCCATGCCGCGTTAAGACTTTCAGTGGCCAGCAGCTCCGCGATCGCCAATCTCTCGGATAGCAATTTGGGTTGCCAACCAATTACCTGCTCTGAACTGCCGATCAGGAATTGCAAGGAAGTGGCTGGACTCGGCACCGCTAGTAACGTTTGCTGCTGTTGACCAGCAAACCACTGGGCAATGGCCAGACCCAGCGCTGTTTGTTGTTCTGGGGTTCCTCCTAGGAGGGTAACAATGCGTGTCATGGCAAGTTTGAGGACGATAGCTGCTTGGACTATCCTATCGGCAAACGGCTGCCCCAAGGTTTTCTCAACAACCCCTCCTAAAATCGCCTCTATGGGCAGTCGAATGTGTTCAACGATGAAACCTACTCACGGGGGCGATCGCCCCCCTTCTAGGGGCTTCTGGACCATTCTCAGGCCAAAAAATTTTTTTCGCGGCGCAAACAGATCCTCATTAGGGCGTTTTGAACCTAAAGTGAGAGTTTTTTGAGGTTTTCCCCAAATTCCCCAACGTTTTCCCCAAGTGCTGACAAGTTCCGATCCTCTAGCCATCTCAACTACTCGCTCTTGGTTTTCTCATGTTTCTCAGTCTCCCCCCATCCTCTCAACCAATGATTTCCTCAAACTCTAACCCGCCTTCAAACTAACCCCAAGTTACCTCCATCACATCTTTATTTTTCTCTGTGGAAATTTTATTCCGTTTAAGATCTAGGATCTAAGAT
>NZ_JACOMP010000254.1:0-12251 GCF_014466085.1 Thermosynechococcus sp. OHK43 | reverse complement strand
TCCGGCTGTGGTAAATCAACGCTGCTGAATATGATTGCCGGTTTAGATTTGCCCACCTCAGGTGTGGTCACCTTGGAGGGGCGGCGGGTGGGCCAACCGGGGCCGGATCGCATGGTGGTCTTTCAAAACTACTCGCTGCTGCCGTGGCTTTCGGTACGCGAGAACATTGCCCTAGCAGTGGATGAAGTGCTTGCTCACCTGACTCCTGCTGAACGGCGGCAAATTGTCGAGTCCCATATTGACCTGGTGGGGCTGCGCCCCCATGCCCACAAGCCACCCACAATGCTCTCTGGCGGCCAGAAGCAACGGGTGGCGATCGCCCGCGCCCTTGCAATTCAGCCGAAGCTACTGCTGCTGGACGAACCCTTTGGTGCCTTGGATGCCCTCACACGGGGTAATTTGCAGGAACAATTGATGAAGATCTGCGAAGCCCAGCAGGTGACGGCGGTGATGGTGACCCACGATGTGGATGAGGCGGTGCTCCTCTCGGATCGGATTGTCATGCTCACTAATGGTCCCGGCTCCAAAATTGGCGGCATTCTTGAAGTGGATATTCCCCGTCCGCGGCAACGGATGGCCGTTGTCGAACACCCCAGTTACTACAGTCTACGCAGTGAAATCATCTATTTTCTCAACCAGCAAAAACGGGTGAAGCAGTTGCAGGCGCGTCGCAAACCGCCGATCGCCCGCCATGGCCTCGAAAAAATAAATTTGGAAATTGGCTTTGTGCCCTTGACCGCCTGTGCTCCAATCGCCATCGCCTATGAAAAGGGGTTCTTTGCCCACCATGGCCTTGAGGAAGTGTCCCTTGTGCGCGAGAGCAGTTGGCGGGGCATTGTGGATGGGATTGCCGCAGGCTACCTCGATGCCGCTCAGATGCCGGCGGGGATGCCCGTGTGGTTTACCTGCGGCGGACATGAAGAGCAGCCGCTGCCTGTGGTCAGTGCCCTCACCCTTAGCCGCAATGGCAATGGCATCACCCTGAAAAAGGAATTTGCCGAGCAGGGGATTCGTACCCTGAGTGACTTTCACCGCTACTTGCTACAAACGCGCGATCGCCCCCACCGGTTGGGAATGGTGCATCCCTCTTCAATGCACAATCTCCTATTGCGCTACTGGCTAGCAGCAGGGGGCATTCACCCCGATCACGATGTCCACCTGCAAACAATTCCACCGGCGCAAATGGTGGCGGATCTGCGCGCCGGCAGTATTGATGGCTATTGTGTAGGCGATCCTTGGAACCTCCGGGCCGCCAAAGAGGGACTGGGCTTTACCATTGCCAGTGACATGGACATTTGGGCTGGGCATCCAGGAAAAGTACTGGGGGTGCGAGAAGATTGGGCGATGACCTACCCCAATACCCACATTGCCTTGGTCAAGGCCCTACTGGATGCCTGTCGCTACTGTGCCGATCCTGCCCACAGTGAGGAGATTAAGCAAATCCTCAGCCGCAAAGCCTATGTGGCCACCAACCCTGAGTATTTGGAGCTAGGGCTAAATGAACAAGGTGGGCCAGTGCACCATCTTTTTTTTGGCGACGGTGTCAATCGTCCCAGTCGCACCGAACACCTGTGGATGATGACCCAGATGGCTCGCTGGGGTACGATTCCCTTCCCCCGCAATTGGGTAGAGATTCTGGAACGGGTATGTCGCGTGAGTGTCTTTAGTACGGCCGCCCGCGAGTTGGGACTTTTGGATATTAAATATCGCAGCGGGCCTATTCAACTGTTTGATGGTACGACCTTCAATGCGGATGACCCCATTAGCTATCTTAATAGCCTCACCATCAAACATGAGGTCTATATGGCCGAGATTCCCCTGAATTTACCTGTGTCACGGGCCGCCTAAGTCCCCAATCCACCCTGATGTCAGACTCTCTGGAGTAATCGGAGTTATCCATGATTAGCAACGGCAACCCAACCATGACTACCGCTGTGGCCATAGGCTCTACGGAATCCTTTTTGCGCCTAGAACAGGTAAGCAAAGTCTATCCCACCCGTAGTGGACCTTTCACTGTGCTCACGGATATTACCCTCGATGTTCAGGCGGGGGAGTTTATCTGCGTCATTGGCCACTCTGGCTGCGGCAAAACCACCTTACTCAATATGATCTCGGGCTTTGTGCGTCCTACGACGGGGGAAGTACGCCTCAAGGGTCAGCCAATTAAGGAGCCGGGGCCCGATCGCATGGTGGTGTTTCAAAACTATGCTCTCTTGCCGTGGTTAACTGCGGCTGAGAATATTTATCTGGCAGTGGATGCTGTCTGGCCAGAAAAATCCCGTCCACAAAAGATGGCAATCGTCCGCGAACACTTGGCAATGGTGGGCTTGGCGGAAGCGGCCAATAAATATCCAACTCAATTATCAGGAGGGATGAAACAACGGGTGGCGATCGCCCGTGCCCTGGCAATTCGGCCAGAGATCCTTATTCTCGATGAACCCTTCGGTGCCCTCGATGCCATCACCAAAGAGGAATTGCAAGAAGAGTTGTTGAATATTTGGCAAGAACACCGCTGCACCGTGCTAATGATTACCCACGATGTTGACGAGGCCCTCTTTTTGGCCGATCGCATCCTAATGATGACCAATGGCCCCGCTGCCAAAATTGGTGAGATCATGACCATTCCCTTTCCACGTCCGCGCGATCGCGAGCGCATCCTTGAAGATCCCACCTACTATCAACTGCGCAACGATGCCCTTGACTTTCTCTATCGTCGTTATCATCTCGACGAAGATGCAGAGTAGCTGGTTAATCCTCTCTTTTCTACCTAACATGGCGCAAAATTGAAATTTCTGCCTTACGGCTTGGGCAACCCCTAGGCTGCCACAGGCAGAGAGGTAACGTCCAACCCCGCAGGAGATAACAACTGCCTATTACCGCCACTGTGCTTATCTGCTATCCGTTTAGGATAATGCAACTTGACCGCAATTCCCCCAGTCCCTAAGCTACGCTATAGTGGCAGTACCCTTGCGAGGTTGATGATGGCCAGCTTATTTGACCAAAACTTTTGCTATACCGATCGCGCCCGCGCCATCTTCAAAGAACTGCAACGCAATCTCCATCCTATTTATAGGGAGCTAATGGAAGAAGGGTTCTCTCCTCGAGAAATTACCGCCCTCGTCACCAGTGCTGCTGCCCAAACAGAAAATGCCGCTATTGCTGAATGGGAAGAGGCAAGGGGCAGCTCCCACAGCAGAGCAGAATCACAGACCACGGCCTAGGGGATGAGTTCTCAAGCTCGCATTTTGGAAATTGAGTCCCTGAGTGTCCACTACGGTGGCATTTGTGCTCTGCGAGAGGTGAGTCTGTCTATTGAAGCCGGGGAGTGCATTACCCTTGTGGGTGCCAATGGTGCTGGCAAAACCACCCTCCTGCGTGCCATTTCTAAACTCGTTCCCAGTGAAGGTATTATTCGCTTTGCCGGTCAATCTATTGCCGGGCGATCGCCCCATGAATTAGTCAGGTTGGGCATTGCCCATTGTCCAGAGGGGCGTCAGGTTCTAGCGCGCCAAACCGTACGGGACAATCTCCTTCTCGGTGCCTACTGCCGTCGAGATGAAGCGCAGATTGCCCAAGACCTCGAAGAGCAACTCAACCGGTTTCCCAGACTACGGGAGCGGCAACACCAACTGGCAGGAACCCTCAGTGGGGGTGAACAGCAAATGCTAGCGATCGCCCGTGCCCTAATGAGTCATCCTCGCTTACTGCTCCTTGATGAACCCAGTTTAGGCTTAGCACCCAATTTAGTGCGGGAAATTTTTGCCATTTTGGCGCAACTGCGGCAACAGGGAATGACAATCCTACTAGTGGAGCAAAATGCTCACCTTGCCCTACAATTGGGCGATCGCGGCTATGTCCTGGAGGCAGGCCAAATGACCCTTAGTGGCAAGGCCTCAGATCTGTTGAGCGATCCAAGGGTTCAGCAAGCTTACCTGGGTTAATGCTATGATCAGAGAGCTGGACGTGTGGCTCAGTGGATTAGAGCATCGGATTCCGGTTCCGAGGGTCGGGGGTTCGAATCCCTCCACGTCCGTTAATGAAGTGTCAGAATGATGACTGAACCCGCTACCCGTTCCGAATTGAGCCAAGTCTTGGATGCCATCCAAGGGATGCAAGGGAATTTGCAGGCAATGGAGGCTGCCCTCCAAGCCATAGACAAAAAGCTGGATATTCACATTGCCACTAGTAACGAGAAATTCCAAAGGCTTGAGGACAAAATTGATGCGGTCGAGGCCAAACTGGAACAACAGATTAATGCCGTCGAGGCCAAGCTTGAGCAACGTATCAACGCCGTCGAGGCCAAACTGGAACAACAGATTAATGCCGTCGAGGCCAAGTTAGGGCAGCGGATTGATACAGTAGAATCCACGTTACAGGATATTGCCAAACGACAAGCAGGCACGGATGCGCGGTTATGGGGATTCCTAGTGACCCTGTTGGTGGCTACTGTTGGATTACTGACAAAAGTGCTGTTCTTTGATTTACCTCGCCCCTAAATTCGTTACCTTAAAAACTGGACTAATTCTTCTTAGCCAGTATGTTTCTCAACCTCAAAGATATTATTTTGCTGTTGCATCCCATCTTGGCCTGCACATTTGTTTTTCCCGTGCTTGGTATCACAACGTTCTTTGCCCTGCAAACCCGGCAGCGTCGCCTCAAAGACACCACCTCAATCCCTGCCACAGTCGGCAGTTTGCACGTGAAATTGGGTAATCTCCTAGCTGCTGGCGTCATTGGTATCACATTGGTGGCCTTGGCCTATTCAGTCGTGTTTGGCTTTCAGGGCTTCTTGATGCAGGCGGAGCAGAACAGGCTGCAACCGCTCTCTGTTGTCCTCGTAGCGCTGATGTTTATTGTCACCATTGCAGCAACAGTGCTCCTATATCGCGCTCAATCAAAACTATGGCGTGCTGTCTTTGCCACCCTCTCAGGAATGGGGGTGATCATCCTAGCCTTTCAGCCGGGGGTCTTTCGCCGCGATGACGAGTGGTGGGTTTCTCACTTTTACTTTGGTCTGGCGGCTGTAATGCTGATGATTTTTGCTGTGGCCATTGTGCGAGAGATTTACCAAGATCGATCGCTCCGGTGGCGGCGGATTCATATTGGCTTAAATTCCCTTGCTGTGGTTCTCTTTTTATTGCAGGGCATTACAGGGACCCGTGACCTCTTGGAAATTCCCTTGAGTTGGCAAGCACCCGTAGTCTATCAGTGCAACTTTGATCCGCGATCGCCCCAGTTCAAGACCTGTCCCTAAAAACGAGTCAGGATATACAGCAGTGTGAAGAGGATAATCCAGATCACATCCACAAAGTGCCAATAGATCTCTGCCATAGCCACTCCCGTATGCTTTTGGGCGTTGTAATGCCCGGGGCGGCGCGAGCGCCAGATCACCCCCAAAATCAGCAAAATGCCAATAAAAACATGGAGACCGTGGAAGCCCGTCATCACATAGAAACAGCTGGCAAACACATTAGTGCGCAGACCGTAGCCGAGGGTGAGATACTCATACACTTGCCCCCCAAGGAACACCGCCCCCATCGCCGCCGTGAGCCAATACCATTTGCGCATGCCGCGAACATCATCCTTTTTGATGGCAATATCGCCGTAGTGGATAACAAAGCTACTAGAGATGAGGATGAGGGTGTTGATGGTGGGCACAAGAAGTTCCACCTCGGTGCCTTCGGGTGGCCATTGCTCATTCATGCCCCGCAGCAGTAAATAGGCCGCAAAGAGGCCACCAAACATCAGGGATTCAGAAATTAGAAAGACCAGCAACCCTAAAACCCGAAAATCAGGGTGCTCATGGGTATGATCAACCCCTATGGCCGCCCCTTGAGACTCAACAGCACCTTGCATGGCTTGCTCCTAAAGTGTCCTACTCTTCCTCGTCATGATCCTCATCGGTGCTTTCCCTGCGCCGCTCAATGCCATAGTCGTAGGGACCTTTGGTAACCACGGGCAGTACTTCCCAGTTTTCAATCAGCGGCGGTGAACTGGTCGTCCACTCTAGGCTGAGACCGCCCCAAGGGTTATCGCCAGCAACTTTGCCCTTATTCCAGCTCCAAATGATGTTAATCAGGAAGGGAATTATTGAGAAGGCCAAGACAAAGGCACCTATCGTACAAATCAGGTTAATTGGCTCAAACTGGGGATCGTACATAGCAACGCGGCGGGGCATCCCCTTCAGCCCCAACTCATGCATAGGCAAAAAGGTTAAGTTCGTGCCAATGAACGTCAGCACAAAGTGGAGAATCCCTAGGCGTTCATCGAGAAGCCGTCCGGTCATTTTGGGGAACCAGTGGTAAATGCCTGCATAGAGACCAAACACAGAACCGCCAAAAAGCACATAGTGGAAGTGTGCCACCACATAGTAGGTATCATGGACGTGAATATCCACGGGGGCAGTCCCCAAGGTGACACCGCTAAGACCCCCCAAGACAAACATTGACAGTAGGCCAATGGCAAAGAGCATAGCACTGTTGAGGCGAATTTTACCGCCCCAGAGGGTGGCCACCCAGCTGAAGATTTTCACCCCCGTCGGCACCGCCACAATTAGGGTTGAAATCGTAAAGAACATCCGCATCCAAGGGGGTGTACCGCTGGTGAACATGTGGTGCACCCAGACAAACAGACCCACACAGCAGATGGCCAAACTGGAGTAGGCGATCGCCTGATAGCCAAAGATGGGCTTACGGGCATGCACGGGAATCACCTCGGACATGATGCCAAAGATCGGCAAAATCATCAGGTAGACCGCTGGGTGAGAGTAAAACCAGAAAAGGTGCTGGTAAATAATGACATTGCCCCCGGCATCTGGCTTGTAAAACGAGGTACCAAAGTTAATATCAAACAGCAGCAAAATCAGCCCCGCGGCCAGCACAGGGGTTGAGACTAGAGCCAGCAGAGAGGTCGCTAGCATTGCCCAGCAAAAGAGGGGCATCTGATTCCAGCGCATACTGGGCACTTTCATCTTCCAGATAGTGACAATGAAATTCACCGACCCCAGAATCGAGGAGGTGCCCACAAGGACGATCGCCAGAATCCACATACTCTGGGCAGTGGTGGCTGTGATCGTACTCAAGGGCGGATAGGAGGTCCAGCCCGCTTGGGCACCCCCAAACAGGAAACTGGCTAAAAGTAAGGCCCCCGCCGGTGGGTTCAGCCAAAAGGCCAGCGCATTCAAACGGGGAAAGGCCATATCCCGTGCCCCGATCATCAAGGGCACCAAGTAGTTGCCAAAGCCGCCAATCGCTGCCGGCACCACCCACAGGAAAATCATGATCGTGCCGTGGTTGGTGAGAAAGGCGTTGTAAAGATTGGGATCGAGGAAGTCGGAATCTGCCGTAGCCAGCTCCGTGCGCATGGCCACCGCCATCAGACCGCCAATCAGGTAAAAGATAAAGGCAGTAACCAAGTATTGAATACCAATCACCTTGTGATCAACGTTAAAGGTGAAGTAGTCATACCACTTCCATGCCTTAGGATGCTCAGGGAGGGACAAGGGGGTATCTAGGGGCAGTTGTGCTTGCGCCATAACGCTCTCAAGAATGCAACAGTTCGAAAGAAGCCTAAAGCTTTTCGGGAAAATGGTGGTGGGTCATTGCTTCTACTTGCGCCACCAATTGCGGGGTTATGCCCATCTCCTGGATATGGCGATCGCTCAGGGAGGGAATTACTGGAGCCGTTGCTATCGCTTGGTTTTGATTGCGCCACGTTTCAAAATCCTCTGGGGTATGCACAATCACCTGAGTGCGCATGGCCCCGTGGTAACCCCCACAAAGTTCCGCACAGACCACAGGGTATGTCCCAACTTTAGTGGCCTTAAAGCGCAGTTCAGTGGGGACGCCGGGAATCGCATCCTGCTTCAAGCGAAACTGGGGCACCCAAAAGGAATGGATGACATCCCGCGCAGAGAGATTTAACTGCACGTCCTTGCCGACTGGGATATGCAATTCGCCGGAGACAATGCCACTGTCGGGGTAGGTGAAAATCCACGCATACTGCATACCCGTCACATCCACTACTACGTCTGGGGCTTTGCCTTGAACATCAGGGCTAGCCCCAATGCCAATTTCAGGGGTTTGCGCTGCTGCTAAGAGGGCAGTTGCATCACTGGTAGTCTTCGAGGGGGCTTGGGCAACAACCGCCATCCCTGACTTGGGTGCATGCATCGAGTGCATCGCATGATCCCCCGGATTCAGTCCCCCCATGCGCTGGAAAATATCCACGCTGTAAATGCCAAGGAAGATCACAATCAAAGCGGGAATTGCTGTCCAGAAGGCTTCTAGGGGTAGGTTGCCCTCCACGGGTAGCCCATCGCCTTCCTCACCGGCACGGCGGCGATAGCGAATCACAAAAAGGATGATGGCACCCTGTACTACCAGAAAGAGGGCAGTACCAATTGTGAGCATAATGTCAAAGAAGGTATCCACCAAGGGAGCCTGCTCAGAGGCCTGTTCCGGCAGAAGGCCATGGTGATGTCCTACCCAAAAACTAATCAGGGTAACAACAACGCCAGCGGTCAGTGTCCAAATTGAAGCGGGTATTTGTTCCATGGGGCCAAAGCATCCAGAAAATCCCATCCCGATCCTAGGCAGATTCCCCAAGGATGTGGGTTAAAAGAACCTAAAGATTTATGTTGATTGATTCATGATGCTTAAGGCAGATTGGGCACAGATTAAGACCTTCCCAATGTCATTGAGGACTAGTAGACTCAAGCAATTGTTTACCGGAGGATGACGAATGCTCAATGTCCTTCCCCTGGCTGGGATGTCTTTGGCAAGTCTACACTACTCGACCCATAGAGTAGATCAAACGCAGGTGTATATGGTGGCTGCGCCGATGGCCGAGTATCGGGTGGTTATGACAGAACCAGCGACCAGTGGCCAAGATACCTATTTAGAAACGACGGCGGCTTTTGCGCGGCGTACAGGCGCTGTGGCAGCCATGAATACCAATTTTTTCCGCTGGCTAAATGCCCAATCCCTGCGCTCTTTTCAGGACTACCAAAAATGGATCATGGGGGAGTCCCATCCTGACGGCATTAGTTACCAAGCACTGCGGCAAACGTGCTTGAGGGGTCGAGGCACTATTCCAGCGGGGGTTCTCGGAGCCTACATTGTCAATGGTCGAGTCGTGCGTCCCTATGAGGGGGGCTATTCAGGAATTGTAAATTTTCCTGCCCAAGGAGGCATTGAGTTTTATCGCGGCAGGTTGCCAGAGCAGCCCTTTAATGTGGTCAGTGGCTCGCAGCAGCTTTTAGACGGTGGCAGAAAGCTACCCGTTGATGGCAGCGATCGCACGTCCCCAAAGGCAATTCTTGGCAGACGCGGGAACGAGTATGTCTTTGTTGTCAGCGATGGGCGAGGGAATGGTGGTTCACCAGGGCTTTCTTTGTTGCAACTTCAAGACTTCCTACTGCAGCAGGGAGTAACGGAGGCAACGGCAATGGATGGGGGTGAGTCGGCCACCTTGGTAGTGGAGGGGCAAGTGAAAAATCATCCCCGCGATCGCTATTGCCAGCTAGCACGTTGGCTACCTGCTCCCACCCTCACGTTTATTAATCCTGAAGAGGAGGCTCGCGAAACAGCGATGGCCCTGGGGCGATCGCTCAGACCTGTTGGCGCCAACATTGGCTTAGTACCCCGACATCGCCCCCCAGCCTTCCTTTCCTTGGCGTTTTGGAAGTCCTTGCAGCAACGACTACTTGCCCGACTACGGGCTTGGCGAGACGCCGTCTAATTCCTGAAAACCAAGACCAGATTTTGTTAAAATCCTAGTGTTCACTTTGACCGGCACACGCAAAGCTATGATTCAGTCTGCATACTCCCTCCTGCTGACCATTACCCCTTCCCTGAAAGGTTTCTTTATTGGCCTATTGTCCGGCGCCGTGGTTTTGGGTTTAACCTTTGCGGTTCTGATCGCCATTAGTCAGATTGATAAGGTGCAGCGTTCTTTATAGTCAGCAGACCTAGTAGTGGGCCTTGCACTCCCACTAAAATAGGGTCATGGCCATAAAGCCGTGACTCTGGTTTTCTATTTTGCCCCTTTAGGCAATGGGTTAAATGACTTATCTTTCCTTCTCCCCTCTCCTTGGTCAAATTGTTAATGTTGGGCTTGGACCTGCTGGTCTTTTGGGAATCGGCCTCGCTGTTGCTGGGGCGCTTCTCTATTTCCTGCGCTCGATTCAGCCGGAGTTAGCGCGAGATCATGATATTTTCTTTGCCGCAGTGGCACTCCTGTGCGGGGGGATTCTCTTTTTCCAGGGATGGCGCCTCGACCCAATTTTGCTGTTTGGCCAGTTTCTGCTGACGGGCACTGCTGCCTTTTTTGCCTATGAAAGTATTCGTTTGCGGCGAGTGGCCACAGAGCAGGCACGGCGGAATACCCCCATTGTGGATGAAGAGCGACCCGTTAGCCGCAGCTACACCTACCGGGCAGAAATAGAGGAACTGGAACCCTACGACGAGGAGGAGGAAGAGGAGTACCCACCCTTACGGCGAATTCGGGGTAGCCGCGATGTGTCGCGATCGCGCTATGAAGACGAGGATGTAGAGGAGACCCCCCCGGTAGGCCGTTTACCCTCGCGGCGCAGTAGCCCGTCCCGTCCTGAACCCCCCAGCCGTCCTAGTGTACGTCGTCCCCCTTCACGGCGTCCTCGACCGACAACATCACCGTCAGATGAGATTGTGGATGAACCCTATCGTCCACCGACACCAACGCGCCAGCCCAGCCGCCGTCCCCCACCACCTACCACAGAAACAGCAACAGTGAGCGATCGCCCCACGCGCCGCCGTCCTCCCCGTCCGCGTCCTGAAGGCACCACCGATGGCAGTGAGTATGTGCCCTATCAACCCTTGGATCGTCCTCCCAGTGATGAGCAGGATAACTCGGCCAATTTTGACGATGAATAAACCCTAGGAGCAAAGGCGGTTGACAATGCGTCGCTATCTTCTGGTTTCAGTCCTTGGCTTGGCAGCAATTTGGGGGGGTGTTTCAGGGAGGACTTGGGCAGCTCCCCTAGAGCAAGCCACCTCGGCTCCCTTGCCGCAATCGGTGCAAGCGGTGGTCAATGGCTTGGATGCGGCAGCCAGTCAAAAGAATTTAGACAGCGTCTTGGCCTTCTATGACCCTGAGTTCAAAACAGGGGATGGTCTCACCCTTGAGATATTGCGCAAACAACTGCCCACTTTTTGGCAACCCTATCGCGATATCCGCTACCGTACCACCGTCAACCGCTGGCAACAGCAGGGCAGTGACTGGGTTCTAGACATTAGTACCACCATTGAAGGCACCGGCGGCACCAGCGATCGCCCGCAAAACATTCGTGGGAACCTCCAGGCCACCCAAGTTATCCGCAACGGCAAAATTATTCGCCAAGACATTACCAACGAGAAAACCACCATCACCATTGGTACAACACCGCCCACGGTTCAACTTTCCCTCCCTCAAACGGTGCGTACCGGCGAGGAATTTAGCCTTGATGCTATTGTCCAAGAACCCATTGGCAATGCGATTCTCCTTGGTGCTGCCAGCGATCAGCCCATCAATGCCCAAACCTACGCCAATCCCAGCCCAGTGAAATTGGAGCTTCTCTCTGCGGGCGGCATTTTTAAGGTGGGACGTGCCCCCCAAGAACCCGGTGGCCGTTGGGTCTCTGTAGCCTTAATTCGGGATACGGGCATGGTCTTGATTACACAGCGACTGCGGGTGGAAAAACCATGAGTGAGGCGGAGTCAACCCCTGTAGAGGAACCTGGCTCGGAAAGCACGGCAGGCATTGGCGCAATTCCAGAGCTTGAGCAAAGTACACCCCTGGTCAGTGGCCTGACTTTAGAACACTGTGAAGGACGCTACCGACTCACGTTGCCTAGCGATTTAGACTGGATTGATTTGTGGCCGCAGTTGCAACTATACCTCGTCGGTCAAGAACACCTCTGGTCAGAGCCCTTACCTGTCGAGTGTGCCTGTGGACAGCGGCTCTTAGATCAGTCACAGCTGCAACAGTTGGCCGAGGCCCTCAGCGAGCATCAGTTGCGACTGGACAAAATTATTACCGGACGCCGCCAGACGGCGATCGCCGCTGCTACCCTTGGCTACAGCGTTCAACAGGGGGAACTGCCACCCTTGCTGGCTAAGGAAATCGACGGCAACCCAGAACCCACTGCCAATCCCCTCTACTTGAAAACCACTCTGCGCTCAGGAATAGAAATTCACCATGATGCCAGTGTGATCATTGTTGGCGATGTAAAT
>NZ_JACOMP010000253.1:0-6870 GCF_014466085.1 Thermosynechococcus sp. OHK43 | reverse complement strand
TGACCAGCCGACAAAGACAAATCTGTCCCGTTTGAGCCAGTCGTCGAGGATGTCAAACCATCCCCGTTCTGCTGGCGCTCGTCCAATCGCGATCGTCATAAAACTCAACTCCGAAGGGAAGTCATTAAGGCAGATTCGTGAGGTAGCTCAATGGCACGATAAGAGCCAGGTTTACGAATCTTAATAACGACTCTAATCTAGCAAACAGGTTTCGTGGATTTCAACAAAGCATATCCCGTGGCGGTGAGCCTGTATATGCGATATAGCCCTTTTCCAGAGGATAGGGGTCCACAACGGCAGCCTTCTCCTGTCTATCACGCTCTTTTGCTCAGAGTGTTCACCTGCTGTGAGAAGGGCTGTAAGATACTGGGTGTCTCTTGTGCTCAACTTTCCTATGGGTTACCCCCTTGTAATGCCGACCATTCCGGCAAAAGTCTCAGTTTTGGGATTTCCCCTCCATTTGGTGGACAATGCCCCTGAGTGGTTGCTGATGCAACAGCGAGATGGTCATGGCCAACACGTGATCACGCTCAATTCAGAGATGGTGATACTGGCGGAGCGCACACCAGAGTTTGCTGACGTTTTACACCGTGCTGATTTGGTGATTCCCGATGGGTCGGGGGTCATTCTCTACCTGAGGTTACATGGCCTCTCTGTGCGCCGTCTACCGGGGATTGAATTTGCCGAAGCCCTACTGCGATTGGCCAATGACTCTCCGCAGCCGAAACGGGTCTTCTTTTATGGGGCAGCACCGGGGGTAGCAGAAAAAGTGGCTGAGCGCTGGCATCGAGAGCTGCCGAACTTAAAGATTGTTGGCGTGCAGTCGGGCTACCACGATGCGGATATGGAAGCTGCCCTCATTGAAAAGCTGAAAGAAACCCAACCCCATATTATCCTTGTTGCTTTGGGTGTACCGCGTCAGGAATATTGGATCGATCGCCACCGCCATATTTGTCCCCAAGCGATTTGGGTCGGTGTTGGCGGTAGTTTTGATGTCTGGGCAGGGGTTAAAAGGCGGGCACCCAAACTGATGCAAAAACTCCATTTGGAGTGGCTCTACCGTCTTTACCAAGAACCCTGGCGTTGGCGGCGCATGCTGGCGCTACCCCAATTTGCATGGAAAGCACTCCTGAGTCGTTTGCATGGGCGACAGCGTTTCTCATCCCGATGACAGCAGTGACCCCCGTGGTATCCCCCTGCGAACCAACCTCTAGGGGGGCCATCATTGCAGAACTGTACCAAGTCACGAAGTCCTTTGGTGGTGCGTTGCCCTGCTTACATCGCGTCAGTTGGCAGCTGCGACGGGGAGACTTTTATTTTCTGACGGGTGCCTCGGGGTCGGGTAAATCCACCCTCTTAAAACTCCTCTGCGGTCAACTGCGACCCGATCACGGCATCGTTCGCCTCTTTGGCGAGGAGGTCAATCCCCAGCAGGATCGGCGAATGGCACAGTTGCGGCGGCGCTTGGGGGTCATTTTTCAGGACTTTAAGCTCTTGGGCGATCGCTCAGTTGCAGAAAATGTGGCTTTTGCCCTGCTGGTGCGCGGTATTCCCAAAGCAGAAATTCAACAGCGGGTGCAAACGGCGCTCAAACTGGTGGGACTGAGCCACAAAGCCAATGCCAATCCCCAATCTTTATCGGGGGGAGAGCAGCAGCGGGTGAGCATTGCCCGTGCCATTGTCGGTGGTCCTGAGCTATTACTAGCGGATGAACCTACCGGTAATCTGGATCCCCAGACCAGCCAGCAAATTCTTGCTCTGCTCCATCGTCTGCATCAACATGGGTTAACAGTCCTCTTTACTACCCATGATTTAGCCTTGACCCGCCTAGTTCCCCATCGGATTCTCCATTTGCACCATGGCAAACTTGAGTTCCTTACCCACCCTTGACTTTTTGCTTTCGGAAGTACGCCGCAGTCTCTGGCGCGGCGGTTGGCTCAATGGCGCCGCTGTGATTGCTGTTGCTGTGACGCTGTTTATTTTTGGTTGGGGCTGGCAAGTGTCCCACCTCCTCGGCGCCAGTGTCGAGTCCCTTGGCAATCGCTTAGAAATTACTGCCTATGTGTCGCCTGAACTTCCCGCAGCCAAAGTAGCCAGCCTCAAGGAACAGTTGGCGGCATTACCGGCGGTAGCCGATTTGAATTGGATTGATCGCGATCGCGCTTGGGCAGAATTGCAAGCTGATTTAGGCCTTAAAAGTGAACAGGGCGGTTTAGACCTCTTTGACACCAATCCCCTCAGCGATGAAATCAAGATCCGCGCCCAGAGCCTCGAACAGGTGGCTCCCTTAGCTAACCAAATTGCCCAAAAGGAAGGCATTGAGTCTGTGCAGTACCTTGAGCGCGCTCTAACGGGCCTGCAAAGTATGCAGCGGGTGGTGCGGGGCGTCACGTTCATTTTGGTGCTGCTACTGAGTTTAACGGTAGTTGCTCTGGTGAGCGCGATTTTGCGGCTGATTATTCTTGTGCGCCAACCCGAAATTGAGATCATGACCCTCGTGGGTGCCACCCAAACTTGGATTTATACGCCCCTATTTATTCAAGCGGCTAGTCTAGGTGGCGGTGGCGGTGCCTTGGCGTGGATGGCTGGTTGGGGAAGTAGTCAACAGCTTCAGCAGTGGCTAGCCCAACAGACCAGCTTTCGCGCCCTTGCCAGCAAAGTTTCCCTTGAATGGTCAGCGGGCTTAGGTGTGTTCCTGATCATCATTGGCGTCATTTTGGGGCTGGTGAGTACCCGATTGGCACTGCAAACCACAGCCCCTATGCCACAATAATTGGGGCAATGACGATTCATCGGGAACTTATGACGCAATCTACGGCTGACGAAAAGGCAATCGTTCAAAACTACTTCAACACAACTGGGTTCGATCGCTGGCGACGCATCTATGGCACAGACCAGGTCAGCAAGGTGCAGGCGGATATCCGCATGGGACACCAACAAACGATTGATACCGTCCTGGCATGGCTCAACGCTGATGGCTCCCTCAAAGGTCAACTCATTTGTGATGCTGGCTGCGGTGTCGGCAGTTTAAGTATTCCCCTTGCCAAGCTAGGGGCACGGGTCTATGCCAGCGACATTTCCGAAAAAATGGTGGCCGAAGCCCGCGATCGCGCCGCTGTTCAGTTGAATGGCCACCATGAACTCATCCTCAGTGTCAGTGATCTTGAAGCCCTGCGGGGAAAATACCATACCGTCATCTGCCTCGACGTCCTCATCCACTATCCCGACAACCAAATGGCAGGGATGCTAGCCCACTTGAGTTCTTTGGCCATGGAGCGGCTGATCCTCAGCTTTGCCCCCAAAACACCAAAATATATGCTGCTGAAGAAGATTGGTGAATTCTTCCCCGGCGCCAGCAAGGCCACCCGTGCCTATCTCCACAGTGAGGAATTTATTGTGGAGATTTTGCGGAACTTGGGTTGGCGGATTGAGCGCAATGCCATGACCAAAACTCGCTTTTACTTTTCGCGACTCCTAGAAGCAGTGCCAGCCTAAATGACGAACCTCAGCCTGAGTTTGGCAGAACTGCAAGCCTTAGGGCGCCAGTGGGGGACATGGCTGCCGCCGGGGACAGTGCTCCTGTTGGCGGGAGAGCTAGGGGCAGGAAAAACCACGTTTGTGCAAGCCTTGGGGGAGGGATTGAACATTGAAGATGTCATTCAAAGCCCCACCTTCACCCTAATTCAGGAATATTCCGAAGGGCGTGTACCCCTCTATCACTTTGATCTCTATCGCCTGACGCCTGCTGAAGTGGCGGCCTTGGCGCCAGAACGCTATTGGCTCGGCGAAGAAATTGAGCCCGGGATTGTGGCCATTGAGTGGCCCGATCGCTTGCCAACCTTGCCCCCAGCTTATCTTAGGCTCCAGCTTCAACGGCAGCAGGATTGCACCCATCTAACTCTAGAGGCTGTAGGGGCAGCGACATGGCTGTTGCCCAGGTGCTTAAATCTTTGAGGGCGCGATCGCGATAGGCGGCATAGCGCAACGCCTTTTGACGCACTGGTTGCTCTAGGGGTGGCAAAATGCCAAAGTTGGGGGGCATCGGCTGAAAGGTTTTGCTCTCAGCGGTACTGATGTAGTGAAAGAGGGCACCAGCCATCGTTGTTGGGGGCAATACCAAGGGTGCAAGTCCCCGTGCCAAGCGAGCTGCGTTCGTTCCCGCTAGCCAGCCCCCTGCTGCCGCCGCCGTATAACCTTCGGTACCGGTAATTTGACCCGCTGCCAAGAGGGTGGGGCGATCGCGAAACTGAAGACTGGCCCTCAACAACTTCGGGGCATTTAAGAAGGTATTGCGGTGCATCACCCCCATGCGCACAAACTCCGCCTGCTCTAAGCCGGGGATCATGCGAAAGACCCGCTGCTGCTCCCCCCAGCGCAGATTGGTTTGAAACCCCACCAAGTTCCACAGTTGGCCATGGCGATCCTCCTGGCGCAGTTGTGCCACCGCATAGGGACGCTCCCCCGTGCGTGGATCCCGCAAGCCCACAGGTTTCAAAGGGCCAAACCGCAGGGTATCCACCCCTCGCCGCGCCAATTCCTCTACGGGTAGGCAAGCCTCAAAAAATTGGGCATTCTCGCGCTCAAAGTCCTTGAGGGGCGCTTGTTCAGCTTCACAAAGCGCCTGCCAAAACCGCTGGTATGCTTCAGCACTGAAGGGACAGTTGAGATAAGCCGCTTCGCCGCGGTCATAGCGGGAAGCCAAAAAGGCCACCTCACGGTTAATGGACTCCCCGACCACAATTGGGCTGGCGGCATCAAAAAAACTCAGGTAGTCCAGTCCGGTAAAGCATTGAAGATCGGCACTCAGGGCCTCACTGGTCAGTGGGCCGGTGGCCAAGACCACAATCCCGTTTTCTGGGAGGCGGGGCAGTTCTTCGCGCCGCACTGTCACGAGGGGATGGCTTTCGAGGGTTTCAGTTACCTCACGACTAAACTGGGCGCGATCCACCGCCAGGGCGCCGCCGGCAGGCACTTGATGGCGATCGGCAGTGGCAATAATCAGTGACCCAAGGGCACGCAGTTCATGGTGTAATAGCCCCGTGGCGCGATCGCTCGCCTTGGCGCCAAAGGAATTACTGCATACCAACTCTGCCAAGTCCGCCGTATGGTGGGCTGGACTGGCCACGTGCGGGCGCATTTCATACAGCACCACCGGCAGACCGGCACGGGCAATTTGCCAAGCCGCTTCTGTACCGGCTAAACCACCACCAATGACCGTAATCGGTTCCATTGCTATCCTTCTGGGGGAGATTCTACTGCAATATCCGAGGTCGGTAACGCCTCTGTGGCCTCTGGCTTAAAGACCAAGCGCAACAGAGGGGGCGCAACGAACGTGGTCACAATCACCATCACGATAATGCCAGCATCTAGAGCCTTCGAGAGGACACCACTGGCAGACCCGACAGCGGCAAAAATCAGTCCGACTTCGCCTCGCGGCACCATGCCAATGCCAATCGCCCAGCGGTTAATTCCCGGCTGACCAAAGACCGCTGCTCCTGCGACCACCTTACCAACAATGGCCACCAGCACGAGGAAAGAGGCAATGATCAGACCCGCACGATTGGCCGATTCTAGGGGGTTGAGAACACTAATATCGGTGCGTGCGCCGACACAGACAAAGAACACCGGCACCAACATATCGGCAATGGGCAAAACCTGCTCCTCTAGCTCCCGTCGTTTTTCTGTTTCCCCAAGGACTAAGCCAGCGGTAAACGCACCGAGAATCGCTTCCAGTTGCAGAATCACAGCCACATAACCCAGGACAAAGGCGAAGATCAAGGAGGGAACCAGCAAGTTACCGCGTGTGCTCAGGCGATCGACCATCCCCAAAAAGAAAGGACTCAGCAGCCGCCCCACCATCACAGAGCCCACCAAAAATACGACGGAGCTAATAATCAGATAGATCACATTGCTGATCTCCACTGTGCCGGTTTTGGCTAGACTCGCCACCACTGCCAGCACAATAATGCCAAGAATGTCATCCAGAACCGCTGCCCCAATGATAATTTGACCTTCCGGGGAAGTCAGCCGTTGAATCTCCGCAAGGACTTTGGCCGTGATCCCAATACTGGTTGCCGTGAGAGCCGCACCGGCAAAGATGGCGGGGACCAAGTCCACATGAAACAGTGTCACAAGGCCAAGGGTGCCAGCGGCAAAGGGAGTCACCACCCCCACCACAGCAACGATGGCAGCCTGAGGCCCCACCTTCAGCAGGCCCTCTAAATCCGACTCCAGGCCAATCTCAAAGAGCAGGATCATGACGCCAATTTCCGAGAGGACGGAAATAACTTCGCTGGCGGTATTGGCAACTACTGAAGCGACAGTGCCATCAATGCCTGCCGTCTGTTGGATAAAGGTCGTCAGAACCGAGGGTTCCGTTGGTCCCCCTTCAGAAAAAACCAACAGGTGCAAGACGGAAATACCAACGACCACACCCCCTACCAGTTCTCCCAGTACAGGTGGAAAGTTAATGCGGGCACAAATTTCACCGCCGACTTTGCTGGCAAAGTAGATCACCACTAGACTCAGCAGAACAGCGGCCAAGATCAATGGACCCGCTTCCGCCAGGTTCACTGATTCTGCTGCAACATCGGCAGGCAAAGGTTGCAAAAGTGACGTTATCAAGGGCATAGAGCAAATGTTAAAAACTCTTTAACTAAGTTAAGCACGCCTTCCCCTTCTGCTCAACCTTAAACTTACACGGAACTGAACTTGGCTCTTTGTTGTCTAATTGCAATGGAATTTCAACATGGTTACCATAGTTTTTTATACCGGCGATCGCCCCCGCCTTGAGGAATGCGTATTCATGATCTCCATCAGCAACAGCCCATTCACATGGCACCTTAGATAAAGAAACTGCTCTAAACGGCT
>NZ_JACOMP010000252.1:0-4247 GCF_014466085.1 Thermosynechococcus sp. OHK43 | reverse complement strand
ATTCGCGCGACCAATATTCGAAAGCCCCTCAATGTAGGTTTTGGGGTTGGTGGGGGGGGTGAGGGCGGCAACCGCAGAGCCAGCAGCACTGGGTTTGGGTGCGGTGGCTTCAGGGGTGGTGGGAGGTGCTGCGGGGGGAACAGGGGGTTGATTCGTAATTTCTGTTTCAGTAACCATCAAGCCACAGCCACTGATTGCTGAGGCTAGCCACCCGGCTGCAATGGTAACAATCTTGGTGCGCTGTTTGAACATTTGGCTCTCACCCTTGGATGATGGTCTGGTGGTGCAGATATGCTCTTTGTTGCCTACTATAAAATGTACTGTTAGCTTGTAGTGGCTATGCATAGGCAGTTGCCAAAGTGGTCTTAGGTGCTCTTAGGGACCGCCAGTTGCTGTGGGGGCGATCCCTCGGTACACTGAGAACAACTGTAACGTTATTTACGGAATGAATTGGTCATGAGTGCTAAGCCCGTCGTGATTGCTCCCTCCATTCTCTCTGCGGACTTTAGTCGTTTGGGTGAAGAGATCCAAGCGGTAGATCGGGCGGGAGCCGACTGGATCCATGTGGACGTGATGGATGGTCGTTTTGTTCCCAATATCACGATTGGGCCATTGATTGTTGAGGCGATTCGCCCCTTGACCCAAAAGCCCCTCGATGTGCACCTCATGATTGTCGAGCCAGAAAAATACGTGGCTGATTTTGCCAAGGCCGGTGCAGATATTATCTCTGTCCATGCTGAGCACAATGCCTCACCCCACCTCCATCGCACCCTCTGTCAAATTCGTGAACTGGGCAAACAGGCGGGGGTAGTGCTCAATCCCTCGAGCCCTCTGGAACTCATTGAGTATGTCCTGGAGGTCTGTGACCTCGTCCTAATTATGAGTGTTAACCCCGGTTTTGGGGGTCAGAAGTTTATTCCGGCAGTGCTGCCGAAAATTCGGCGACTACGGCAACTGTGTGAAGAGCGTGGCCTAGATCCATGGATTGAGGTGGATGGTGGACTCAAGGTGGACAATACTTGGCAAGTCCTTGAGGCAGGCGCCAATGCCATTGTGGCCGGTTCAGCCGTCTTTCATGCCCCCGACTATGCCGCTGCGATCGCCGGTATTCGCAATAGCAAACGCCCTAGCCCTGAGTTGGTGACTGCCTAGGCGCCGGTTTCTGATCGAGCCTCAAATCGCTGCCAGGAAAAGGCTTTGAGGTGGCGATCGCCCGTCTGGTGCAGGATCAAGTTGGCCATCAGCTTCGCTGTAATTGGGGCAAGCAAAATACCATTGCGGTAATGCCCCGTTGCCAGGTAAAGATTAGCAGCTGGTCCTTGACCCAGAATGGGTAAGTCGTCGGGGGTAGCTGGACGATACCCCCACCAGGTATCCATCACTTCGTAGCTTGCCAATTCTGGAATAACGGCGGTGGCACGGTTCAGCAGTGCTTGCAGGCCAGCAACCGTAGTTCCTTCTTGAAAACCGACATCTTCACTGGTGGCACCCACCACCACTTTGCCAGAGCGACGCGGCACAAGATAGAGCTGATCCCCAAAGATCACATGGTTCAGCAGAGGTTGCCCCGGTGGTTTCAGTGCCAACATTTGCCCCTTGCGAGGGGTGACGGGTAGAGGCAGGAGGCTTTGTGCCCATGCCCCTGTGGCCAGAATGTAAATCCCCGCAGACCACCGCCCGCGATCGCTCTCTAACGCTGTAATGTCTCCCTGCGGCGTTTGCTGAAAACGTTGAACAGTAATGCCCTCAATGACTTCGATGCCAAGAAGGCGAGCCGCACTCACCAGCACCTTGGCCAAGTTGCGTGTGTTCACCTGGCCATCTTGGGGAAACCACCAAGCCCCTAGCACACTCTCCGCAAAGCCCGGCTGGTAGCTTGCAAGTTCAGACCTATCCAACCAGCGGCTGTCGGGCTCCATGGGGTGGGAGCGATCCCGCTGTCGCTCATCGGTCACTGGTGCCAAAATGCCACAGGGCCAGTAGCCCGCATCCAGCCCCGTAAGTTGTTCGAGCTTGTCAATCCAACTGGGATACAAATTGCGGCTTGCCGTACACAAATTCCACATGGCTCCTGCCGGCAAACCTTCTGCTTGGGGGGCGAGCATTCCCGCTGCTGCATGGAGCGCTGCTTCCCGAAACTGGCGACTGAGAACCGTGGGCCGTGCTCCCCGCAATGCCAATTCGATGGCGATCGCCAGCCCCATGGTGCCGCCGCCAATAATCAAAATGTCCCGCTGTTCATCCCCCAGGATCATTCTTGATGCTTCAATGCCAACTTACCCATTTCTTTATCTTGGCACCTGTCACCCCTTAAGGGTAGCCCAAACTTCATCGGAGAAGACGTGCTCAGCCTACTGGCTTGAGGTGAACTGGTTATAATTAAGAGCGATCGCGGTGGATTTACTGCCGCTGTGTGGTAACTGTCCATGATCTCATCCGGCTCTCACTACCCGATCTTTGGTCCTGAAATCCGTTGTCCCCACTGTCGGCAAATCATTCCCGCTCTGACCCTCACCGATACTTACCTGTGCCCGCGCCACGGCCCTTTTGAAGCAGATGCCAAAACCGGCGAATTGATGCACCTGCAATCCGGTCGCATTTGGCGTCTCTGGGAAGGCGAATGGTATCGCCAGCACACCCACCCCGACGGCATTCGCTTTGAAATCCACGATGCCCTCGATCGTCTCTACACCCAAGGCTACCGTGCCACCAAAGTCATTATTGCCGAACGCTATCGGGATCTCTTTTGCGCTTACCTCGAACGCAGTACTCCTTGGGGAGGCACCACAGATCCGCAAATGCTGCGCCTGTTTGGCTTGCCCGTTGAGTTTAGCCCCCCCGCTAGCCAAGAGGAGCGCTGGGATGTGATTAACTTTGATCTGGAAAAAGAACCCGGTGCCCCCATTCGCCCCCCCTATTTTCGGATGTTTGACTAGTGATGCTCACCCTCGCCGACTGTGGCGAACTAGAATTGATTGCCCGCCTGCGCCCCTATTGCCACCAGGAATTGATTGGGGATGATGCAGCGGTGTTGTCCCTACCCCTTGGGGAACAACTCATTGTTAGTACCGATGTGCTGGTTGAGGGGGTGCACTTTAGTTTGGGGATGACCGATACCCCCGTCACCATGACACCTCAGGATGTTGGCTGGCGATCGCTGGCCGCCAATTTATCAGACCTTGCAGCCATGGGGGCATTGCCCTTGGGGTTAACCGTGGGTCTAGCAGCACCTCGCAACTGTCCTGTGGCAATAATTGAGGGCATTTACCAAGGGATGGCTACCTGTGCTCAGGCCTACGGCACCAGTATTATCGGTGGTGATACCTGTCGCTCTAGTGTCCTCAGTCTCAGCATCACGGTCTTGGGCAGTGCGCCGCCAGAACGGATTATTTATCGCAATCGCGCTCAAGTGGGGGATGTCATTGTTGTAACGGGTGTTCATGGGGCCTCCCGAGCGGGTCTCGAATGCCTTTTGTATCCCCAGGGGGCAAGCGCCGTCCCTGCAGAACTGCGGCAGGCATGGATTCAAGCCCATCAACGTCCCCGACCGCGGTTGGATATTGTCCACTGGCTGCGCCAACAGGTCCCCCCGCCGCGGCTTGCCGGCATGGATAGCAGTGATGGTCTGGCGGCTGCCGTCCTGCAAATCTGTCAAGCCAGTGGGGTGGGGGCGGTTCTTTGGGCAGAGCGGATTCCGATAGTGGACTATGGCGATCGCCTGCAGGCCCTGAACTGGGCGCTCTATGGCGGTGAGGATTTTGAATTGGTATTGTGCCTTTCCCCAGAATTGGCTCAGGCTCTCTGTGGAGCAGCGGGTGAACGCGCCGCCATGGTTGGCGAAATTATTCCTGAAAAAAGGGTGCAACTCAGGCTCAATGGTGAATTATTACCCGTCCAAGTCGATCGCCTCTTTCAGCACTTTTAAGGGGTTAGTGGGTTAAAGCACAGCGACAGTTGCAGCAATGGGTATTCAGGGAAGGCGCAGCCGTCAAGGAATATTACAAAAATTCATAAAACTTGGGGGCGATCGCCAGCAAATCCCCATAAATTTATACATTTCTTAAAAAAATACCGAGCCACCCCCGAATCGTTCTAATCTAAGTTAGCGCGTTAACTAAAAGTAAAGGGAGCCTCTTAGTAACCATGGTTGTCAAAGCAAGTGGTGGAAGCTCGGTTGCCCGCCCGCAACTTTATCAAACAGTCCCCGTTTCAACGATTATCCAAGCCGAGCAGCAGGATCGCTTCCT
>NZ_JACOMP010000251.1:0-2532 GCF_014466085.1 Thermosynechococcus sp. OHK43 | reverse complement strand
GGACTAACACCGTGCCGGGTTGGGTACCTGCGGGAATTTTCAGTTCTGCCTCCCCATCCACGGTGCTGACGGGAATCCGACAGCCCAGAATCGCTTGCAGGTAGCTAATTTTAATCCGCGACAGGATGTTGTTGCCTTCGCGCTGAAACTCAGGATCAGGTTGAACAAAAAGGTAGACGTAAAGATCGCCGGGGGGCCCTCCCCGCAAACCGGCATCCCCTTCACCTGAGACCCGCAACCGTGTGCCGTTGTCCACCCCAGCGGGAATGGTAATTTTTAGCTTTTTGCTGACTTGGATATGGCCTTGGCCGCCACAGGACTCACAGCGATCTTCAATCACCACACCGGAACCGCCACAGGTTGGACAGGTGGTTAGCTGGGTAAAACTGCCAAAGGGGGTTCGTGCCGATCGCCGCACTTGACCAATCCCACCACAGGTACTACAGGTAACTGGTCGTGTGCCGGGCTTTGCCCCTGTGCCTTGACAGGTTTTACAGGTTTCCAAATGGTTAATGCGAATTTCCTTTTCACCCCCAAAAACGGCTTCGCGAAATTCCAGTTTCAGGTCATAGCGTAGATCATCACCTCGAGTGGGTCCTTGCTGCCGCCGACTGCCAGTGGCAAACCCCCCAAAGAAGGTTTCAAAAATATCGGCGAAGCCACCCATATCGCCAATACCAAAGTCACTAAAGCCAGCAGCTCCGACACCACTCACGCCGGCTTCGCCAAAGCGATCGTAGTTGGCTCGCGCTTGGGGATCCGAGAGCACCTCGTAGGCGCGGTTGATTTCCTTGAATTTTTCTTCAGCGCCCGGTTCTTTGTTGACATCGGGGTGATACTTGCGAGCCAAGCGCCGATAGGCTCGTTTTAATTCTTCAGCATCCGCAGACCGTGAGACACCTAGGATCTCATAGAAATCACGAGCCATAGCCACCGTTACCTAAATTAATCAACCGCTTCATAATCTGAAACAACTGTTTCTTCATTATCGCTGATTATTGTGGCCTCGCTATCTAAAACTTGAGTCGCTTGGGAACTCATCGTAGCTCCCCCCATTGTTGGGATTGAGGTCATCATTGAACCGCCTGCTGTCTGTTGATATACCACGCTCCCCAAGGTCACCAAGGCCTGCTGCAGGGCTTCCATGCGCTTGCGAATTTCATCGGGGGTAATGTTGTCATCCACCATTGCGGCCTGCATACTCTGAACCACTGGCTCAATGCGTGCCCGCAGATCTGGGGTCAGGGTAATGCCATGGTTTTTGATTGTTGATTCATAGCTGTAGAGCAGGGCATCAGCTTGGTTGCGCAGTTCGGCAATCTCTTTCTTGAGTTGGTCTGCTTGGGCATAAATTTGTGCTTCTTGGCGCATGCGCTCGATTTCCATGCTGCTGAGGCCACCGCGATTGGTGATGCGCACACTTTGCTGGCGACCCGTGGCGCGATCAACGGCCGACACACTCAGGATACCGTTGGCATCAATATCAAACGTAACATCAATTTGCGGCACTCCCCGAGGGGCGGGGGCAATCCCCGTGAGTTCAAAGCAGGCCAGTTGTTTATTGTCCTTAGCAATGGGGCGCTCCCCTTGGTAGACGGCAATTTCAACTACAGTTTGGCCATCGCTAGCGGTGGAAAAGGTTTGAGTTTTGCTTGTGGGGAGGGTAGTGTTACGTTCGATAATTTTTGTAAAGACACCGCCTAGGGTTTCCAGCCCCAAAGAGAGGGGCGTGACATCCAGCAGCAGAAGATCTTTAACGGTCGTTTCTTTGCCAAGAATCCCCCCTTGAATGGCTGCACCTATGGCAACTGCTTCATCGGGATTAACAGAGCGATCGGGATTTTTGCCACAGAATTGCTTCACCAACTCCTGAATAGCGGGAATACGGGTAGAACCACCGACGAGTAATACGCGGTCAATGTCTTTAACTGTAAGGCCGGCATCGGCGATCGCCTGCTCCATGGGTTCAAGGGTTGCCTGCACCAAGTGGGCGCAGAGTTCCTCAAATTTACTGCGGGTAAGTTCCATTTCAAGGTGCTTAGGCCCCGTTTCATCAGCAGTAATGAAGGGCAGGTTAATGGAAGTGCTCAGGGTGCCCGATAGCTCCACTTTTGCTTTTTCGGCAGCTTCGCGGAGGCGTTGCAGTGCCATTTTGTCTTTGGAGAGATCGATTCCCTCCTGCTCCTTGAAGCAGGCCAAGAGCCAATCAAGAATACATTCGTCAAAGTTGTCGCCCCCGAGGTGATTGTTGCCAGCTGTGGAGCGCACCTCAAAGACCCCATCCCCCAGTTGTAGAATCGAGACATCAAAGGTGCCACCGCCCAAGTCAAAAACCAGAATGGTTTGATCTTGATCCTGCTTGTCAATGCCGTAGGCCAAGGAGGCGGCGGTGGGTTCGTTGATAATTCGCAGCACCTCAAGGCCGGCGATCGCCCCCGCATCTTTAGTCGCTTGGCGCTGCGCATCACTAAAGTAGGCTGGCACAGTAATTACGGCCTGGGTCACGGGTTCCCCTAGATAGGCTTCCGCGTC
>NZ_JACOMP010000250.1:0-10434 GCF_014466085.1 Thermosynechococcus sp. OHK43 | reverse complement strand
TAAATATTGGGAAGATATGCTTTGTGATTGTTGGAGATGGTCTCAAGAAATCATTAAAGAAATTCTTGGTGCTTATTACAAGCGGAAGCATCTCAAAATCATCACCAATTGAGGGAAAGAAGAGAGTAAGCCATGACTGGATTTGCATTTTTAGACTTTCTTAATAGAACCAGTTTGAATCAAACAACTACTGACCAGCTTTTATCTAAAATAACCTCATTCAACGGGGAGTATTCGCTCGGCACACTGTTTTGATATTGACAAACTCCAGGAGTCCTGCCCGTCCCAGTTCGCGGCCATAACCAGATGCCTTGATCCCCCCAAAGGGTAAACGCGGATCAGACTTGACCATGGCGTTAATAAAGACAGCCCCCGCTTCCAGATCCCGCCCTAGGATCTCTGCTTCATCGCTCTCCTGTGTCCAAGCACTGGCGCCTAAACCAAAGGGTGTGGCATTGGCCAGTTCAATGGCCGCAGTCAGGGACGATACCCGAAAGAGCATTGCCACAGGCCCAAATAGCTCTTGGGTAAATACGGGGTTATCGGGAGTGACCTCTGTCAAAATTGTCGGCGCAAAGAAATATCCCTGCTGGGTCGGTAGATCCAGAGAGCGGCGGTAAAATGCCTTGGCACCATGACTCAGGGCAAGTTCAACTTGAGCGTGGAGTTCATCGCGGATGGCGGCGGTGGCTAGGGGGCCGAGTTGGGTGGTGGGTTCCAAGGGATCGCCAATCACCCATGCCTCGAAGGCGGCTTTCATGCCCTCGGCAAAGGTGTCATAGACAGCCTCATGGACAATAAAGCGTTTGGCGGCAATGCAGGATTGGCCATTGTTAATCATGCGCGCTTGGACAGCGGTGGCGATCGCTTGGGAGATATTCGCGCTGGGCATAACAATAAAAGGATCACTCCCCCCCAGTTCTAGAACCGTTTTCTTGAGGTGCTGACCCGCTGCTTGGGCTAGACTTTTGCCCGCTGCTTCGCTGCCCGTGAGGGTAGCCGCCTTAATCCGTGGATCCGCCACCAGATCAGCAACCGCACTGCCAGGGATCAGCAGGGTTTGAAACACCCCCTCAGGAAAGCCCGCTTCAGTCAATAGATGAGCGATCGCCAGTGCGCACTGTGGCACATTAGAAGCGTGCTTGAGGAGAGCCACATTCCCCGCCATTAAAGCCGGTGCCGCAAAACGAAATACCTGCCAAAAGGGAAAATTCCATGGCATCACCGCCAAAATAACGCCAAGGGGCTGGTAATGAATTGCGCTGTAGCTTGCTTCGGTGGGAATCACTTCAGGCTGCAGGAAAGTTGCCCCCTGCTCGGCATAGTAACGGCAAACCCAGGCACATTTGTCAATTTCAGCCCGCGCCTCTGTAATCGGTTTGCCCATCTCAAGGGTCATAAGGCGAGCAAGCGCCTCCCGCTGCTGTTGCAGGAGATTTGCTGTGTTTGCTAGCCACTGGGCACGCTGTTCAAAGGAGGTCAGGCGATAGGTCTCAAAGGTCGTCGCCGCTTGGGCAATGGCTCTCTCTACTTCCTCAGCCCCGAAGGCAGAAAAGGTTTTTAAGACCTCAGCGGTTGTGGGATTAACGGACACGATTGCCATAATTAAATTTCCCTATCTGGCTAGCGCCAGCGATCGCTAGCGCCTAGGACATGGGTTCAGTATGCTAATTCTAGCGTTTGTGATAGTTCCCATCTTCATTGATCAATCTTGATCAATGGGGCGATCGCAAACCATTGTTGTCTATTCTCATCGCAGTTTTGGGGCCCGCTTTTATGGCAACCATCGTTGATATTGCAGTGAATACTCCCGGCTTTTCCACACTAGTCACTGCTGTAAAAGTGGCCAATCTGGTGGAAGCCCTACAGTCGCCGGGACCTTTTACAGTGTTTGCCCCCAATGATGACGCCTTTGCCAAGTTGCCCGATGGCACCATTACCTCCCTTGTGCAAAATCCTGCCCAGTTAGGGCGGATTCTCAAGTACCATGTGGTTGCTGGTGCCTACAAAGCAGCAGACCTGAAAAAGATGGGCATCGTCACTTCCCTCGAGGGTTCCACCATTCCTATTCATGGTGAGAATCCCCTTGAGGTGAAAAACGCCACGGTTCTTGCTGCCGACATAGAAGCGGAGAACGGTATTATCCATGTCATTGACACCGTCATCCTGATGGGATTGGATCCAGCCCACTCCTTTCAGGACACCAACATTCCCTACAAAGTCTGAGGTGTTAGCAGATTTCCCGCACCAACAGCCCTTGGCGGATTTTCTCCTCCACAAACTGGCGGTAAAGCTCTAGCTCTTCATAGGTAACTTTGCCGTCGGCACGAATTTGTTGCTTGATCTGCCCCATTTCGTCAGCAGTCAGTACCCCGTCAGCGATCGCTCGCTCTAGTAGTTTCTTTAGTTTGGCTAGTTCCGCCTTATCCGCCTTTGAGAGAGGGATTCCATTTGGCTGATACCGTTCCATCGGACTCTCGTCTCCACAACCTCTCTATCCTATTGTCACCCTGAAATGTTGGTGTCGAGGGGCTAACAACTTAAATCTTGATAAACTTTAGTCATGGTTCACAGAGAATCTCCTATTCATTCTCAACCGGTTGGAAGTAAACAATGCAAGTATCAGAAATGAAGTACGGCGAACGCGCCATTCAAGAAGGTCAACTGATGACATTTCCCAACCCCCGTCCCGGTCGGCAATACACTATTGAGATTACCCTGCCGGAGTTTACCTGTAAGTGTCCATTTTCAGGCTATCCTGACTTTGCGACCCTCTATGTCAGCTATATTCCCCATGAAAAGGTGGTGGAACTGAAGGCCATTAAGCTGTACATCAACAGTTATCGCGATCGCTACATTTCCCACGAAGAAGCCGTAAATCAAGTCCTCGATGATCTCGTGGCCGCCTGTGACCCCCTCTACATGAAAATCAAAGGCGACTTTGCCCCCCGTGGAAATGTACATACCGTCATTACGGTCGAACACCATCGCCAGGCGGTCAGTTCGTGCTAAGATGATACATTGCAAGACTGCGGACGTAATTCAGTGGTAGAATGTCAGCTTCCCAAGCTGAACGTCGTGGGTTCGAGTCCCATCGTCCGCTCTCAAAACATCACTATGGGGAAGAGGAGTTTTGTCAGTAACCCAAGGGTAGCCGCCAAAAGCGCAGCGAAGAGCCCCTATACTCTTCCATCCGTTCTAATCTGCCGCTGAGAAATATCCTCTAATGGGGCTGCTACCGTCTAATCCCCTGGCCCTGCTTGCCCCCACCGATATATTGCTCCAGCTTGCCTCTACCGAATCAATTTTGTCCTCCAGTCTTTGAAACGGCATGTTACTGGTGGCAAATATCCAGCTTTTTGTCTATAGCCTGCAGGCTGGCCTGCCTCCCTTCAGGGGCATTCAACACTTAGCCCAACTCAGAACAGATGACAGGTTCACTCACCGCCAGCCTCCTTTATTAATCCACTCATACGCTTTACCCCTTGTGACTGCTAGGATGGGAGTTGTGCTTAAATTTTTAATTTTTCAATAAGGATTTCTGACGCCAATGGATGTGATTCCCGCCATTGATTTACTTGACGGCAAATGTGTGCGTCTAGTGCAGGGGAACTATGACAAGGTCAATGTCTTTCATGACGATCCTCTAAAAGTCGCCCTTTATTGGCAACGCTTGGGCGCCCCCCGCTTGCATTTGGTTGACCTAGATGCTGCCAAAACAGGAGAGCCGCGCAACTACGACCTGATTGGCAAAATTGTCGCATCCCTGGAAATTCCAGTACAGGTTGGTGGCGGCTTGCGATCGCGCCAAGCAGTTGCTGATCTCCTTCTCCAAGGCGTCAATCGTGCTATTTTGGGGACCGTGGCTCTTGAGAATCCAGAGCTAGTTGCCAGTTTGGCTGCAGAATACCCCGGACGGATTTGGGTAGGGCTAGATGCTCGCAATGGCTATGTGGCAACGCGGGGTTGGTTGGAAACTTCAAAAATTTTGGCAACCGATCTTGCCCAAAACATGGCAGCAATGGGGGTGGCGGGGTTTGTTTACACCGATATTCAGAGGGATGGCACCCTCCAAGGACCGAATATTCCAGCACTGCAGCAGTTGTTGGCAGTAACTAATCGCCCCGTGATTGCCTCTGGCGGTGTGAGTTCCCTCAGGGATATTCTCAGTCTTTTTGCTCTGACACCCCATGGTTTAGTGGGAGCGATCGTTGGCAAGGCGCTCTATACCAAAGCGGTGGATTTACGAGAAGCCGTTCGTGCGGTTGGTCAAGGTCGCTGGCAAGACATTCCACCAGATCTAGGAAGCAGCACTTGGGCATAACTGGTCTAAGATAGATTCGTTGTTAGGCCTCAACAAATGAAATGCTAAAGCATCCTGCGTTCCGCTCCCTTAGTAAAATTTGGCAACTACTGGATGGGCGCGATCGCTGGCAATTGTTCGGTATTGGCTTGCTGATGCTGCTTTCGAGTCTTTGGGAAGCGGTGGGGGTAGGGTTAGTGCTGCCCTTTATAGCGGTTGTGGAAAAACCTGAGCGATTGAATAGCCTTCTCTTTTGGCGTCAAACTCCCCTCACAAATACAGAACAAGCTCAGTGGCTCCTGATACTGAGTGCAGTTTTTGGCCTTCTGTATCTATGCAAGAATTTGTTTCTTGCCTTGAGCAGTTATCTGCAGTTGCGGTTCTTGAACAGTAAAAACCGCAAGTTTGCAACCTTACTACTGCAGAGCTATATCCATAAGCCCTACACCTTTCATCTGCAAAATAATACCGCCACATTGATCCAGAATGTAAACAGTGAAATAAATAGTGTTTTCAACTTTTACCTACTACCCTTATTAAATGTTTTTGCGGAATCCTTGGTTGTTTTCGCTATATTTTCAGTTATTATTTTGGTCAATCCCTTCATCTCAATTCTGGTTATCGCTTTAATTTCAATACTTTCTTTCATTTTCTTTCAAGTGTTTCGGCGCCAACTTCAGACTGTGGGTCAGCGCCGTGTTGGTTATGCCCAAAAAGTGATCCAAAGCATTAATGAAGCTTTGGGTGGGATCAAGGAACTCAAGTTACTTGGTCGAGAGGCTCACTTCCTCAAGACCTATGCTAAAAACATGACTGAGGAGCGCCAGGCTAACCTATTCATTCTATTTGCTCAGCAGGTGCCCCGTCTCTACTTCGAAAGCGTGGCGGTGCTCACTATTGTTCTGATTATTATCCTAACGCTACTGCAGCGAGGTAGTGTGGCCCAGGTGTTACCCTTGATCTCCCTGTTTGCCGCTGCTGCATTTCGCCTGTTGCCTTCGGCGACGCGCTTGATAGGTAACCTCAATTCCATAACCTACTATTCTGCTAGTGTGGACCTGGTTTATGACGATGTTTTGGAAGCGCGAACACTTCAGCGCTCTGGGCCTCTGGGCTGCCCAAGAAAGCCTATTTTTCAAGATTGCTTAGAACTCATTGATGTGCACTATACCTACCCGAATGCCGCTCAACCTGCGATTCAAGGGGTGTCCCTCAGGATTCAGCGGGGGGAAATGGTAGGGTTTGTGGGGGCATCGGGCGCAGGAAAGACGACTATTGTTGACTTGATTTTGGGGTTGCTCACCCCTTCCCAGGGCGATATTCGCGTCGATGGCATCAGCATTTATGGCAACCTTGGCCAATGGCAAGGGCAAATTGGCTATATTCCCCAAGCAATTTATCTATCGGATGATACCCTGCGTCACAACATTGCCTTTGGCCTGCCGGATGAAGCGATTGATGAGGAGGCGTTATGGGCAGCGGTCAAGGCCGCGCAGCTCGCTGCCTTTGTTGATTCACTGCCGCAGGGTCTGGATACAGTGGTCGGGGAACGGGGAATTCGTCTTTCTGGCGGACAGCGGCAACGGATTGGCATTGCCCGGGCCCTCTATCACAACCCTTCCGTCTTGGTGATGGATGAAGCCACGGCTGCCCTTGATAACCAAACGGAAGCCGGGCTCATGGATGCAATTCAAGCTCTCAGTAACGAAAAGACCATCATTATGATTGCCCACCGCCTGAGTACTGTTATGGGGTGCGATCGCCTGTACCTAATGGCCAATGGCCAAGTGGTCGCTGTAGGGAGCTACCAAGAACTTCTGCAAACGAGTCCAGACTTTCGAGCCATTGCTCAAGGGTATGCAGGAGTACCCTAGTGGCTTGCTTGTACTTCTTTGAGGGTGCGTGCCATTAAAACACGATGGGTACCCCGCTCCGCTTCTCCAGGTGCTGGCTGTCGTTGCTGGTAGGTGCCATCGGGTTGCAGTTCCCACGCTTGGCGATTGTCTGCCAACATAATTTCAAGTAGTTCTTTGAGTTCCAGTTGAATGGTTGGATCTTCAATGGGGGTAATGGCTTCAACGCGGCGGTCTAGGTTGCGCGATCGCCAGTCGGCACTGCCAATGTAATACTCTGGCTGCCCATTGTTGCCAAAGTAGAAAATCCGGGAGTGCTCTAAAAAGCGGCCAATGATACTAATCACCCGAATGCGATCGCTCACGCCCGGTACTCCGGGGCGCAGACAGCACATACCGCGAATAATCAAATCAATTTCCACCCCTGCTTGGGAGGCCTCATAGAGGGTGCGAATCACCTGCGTATCTGTAATTGCATTCATCTTGGCAATGATCCGCCCCGGCTGACCATTGCGTGCGTGTTCAATTTCGCGGTAAATCAACTGCAGGGTGCGATCGCGCATCGTGACCGGGGCAACAAGAAGCTTGCGATAATCCCGCTGGCGGGCATAGCCCGTGAGCACATTAAAGAGTTCCGAGAGATCTGCTCCCAATTCCGCGCGGCAGGAAAATAGCCCCAAGTCCTCATACAGACCAGCAGTTTTGGGATTGTAATTGCCAGTGCCAATGTGGACATAGCGGCGAATTTGTCCCGCCTCTTGGCGCACAACCAGAACTGTTTTGGTGTGAGTCTTCAGACCCGGTACACCATAGACCACATGGACACCCACTTTCTCCAGCTTCCGTGCCCAGAGGATATTATTTTCCTCATCAAAGCGCGCCTTCAGTTCCACCAAAACCGCCACCTGTTTGCCATTCTCTGCCGCTTTAATCAGGGCACTGACAATCGGCGAGTCACCGGAGGTGCGATAGAGGGTCATCTTAATGGCCAGCACTTGGGGATCATGGGCCGCCAAAGTGATAAAGCGCTGTACCGTTGCCGCAAAGGAATGGTAGGGGTGATGAACGATAATATCCCCTTCGCGAATGAGACTAAAGAGTTCGTTGGCAACAGCTTCCCAATAGTCGGTGCCAAGAGTGGTAATTTCACTGCTTGTGTCAAACATGGATTCCCGTTCCTCTACCCGCTGCCAACTGGGGGGAACTTGGGGTTGCCACTCGGGATCCTTTAACTGGGGCAAGGGCAATCCCATAAAGGCAAACAAATCATTCAAGCACAACAGACCATCGAGTTCATAGACATCGATCTCCTCGAGATCCATCTCTTCCATTAGGGTTTGCCTCAGAAGCGGTGGAATGCCCCGCTGCACCTCCAGACGCACCACAGAGCCAAAGCGCCGTTTACGAATTTCCTGTTCAATGGCAATCAGTAAATCATCGGCCTTGTCCGTTTCTAGTTCGAGGTCGGCACTGCGGGTAATGCGAAAGGCAAAGTAGGCCTGAATCTCCATCCCCGGAAAGAGAGCACTGAGGTTGTGGGCAATAATTTCTTCGAGGGGAACGCCCAGCCAATGAATACCTTGGGGCGAGTGCAAGTGCTGGGGAAGGGCAACAAAGCGTGGAAACTGATTGGGTACCTTCACCCGTGCCAGTCGTTCTTGGCCAGATTCTGGATCACGAATTAGGACAGCAAGGTTAAGGCTGAGGCTAGAAATATAGGGGAAAGGGTGCGCTGGATCAACGGCTAAGGGGGTGAGCACGGGGAACACTTGGGCTTGGAAGTAGTCGTTAAGGTAGGCCTGCTGCTCGGGCGTCAACTCATTAAAGCGAGTCAGGAAAATAGATTCCTTGGCCAAGAGGGCACGCAGTTCTTGGTCGAAATAGCGGTGTTGCTCCGTAACAATCGGTAAGAGATATTGCCGCACTGCCTGCAATTGCTCCGCTGGAGGCATGCCATCGGCTCCGCCTTGGAGAATGCCACTTTCCACTTGCTGCTTCAAACCGGCCACGCGCACCATGAAAAATTCATCCAAGTTGGCACTGAAAATGGCCATAAATTTGAGCCGCTCTAGTAGCGGTGTGCGAGGGTCATAGGCTTCGTGGAGTACCCGCTTATTAAATTCCAGCCAGCTTAAAGAGCGATTGAAGTAGTATTGCGGATCCTGCAGATCAATGGCTTCGGGTGCTTTACGGCGAGGGGACTTCGCAGAGGGCATAGCCGTTTGTTCTTGTTCATTGGTCACACTAGCTTCCACTGTACTCGATTCCCCTTTTGCAGCGTTGCCACCGATTCCAGAGCGTACAATAAGAAGGTTAAGGTTTGCTAATCGGGAGACTTTCTACCAATATGGCCGACGTGGGGGCAACGGGAGCCGAAATTCGGGCAACACGGATTGAGAAAGCAAAAACATTGCAAGCAAAGGGAATGAGCCCCTATGCCTATCGCTGGGAGCGCACCCATACTGCAGCAGTGCTGCAAGAAAAATATGCCCACTTGGCTGCTGGTGAAGCGGTGGGCGATCGCGTGAGGGTGGCTGGTCGCATTATGGCGCGGCGCGTCTTTGGCAAGCTGGCCTTTTTTACGCTTCAGGATGACAGCGGCACGATTCAGCTTTACCTCGATAAGCAAACCATTAGCCAAGGCATGGGGGAAGGCGCCTTTGCTGATTTAAAACACCTGACCGATGTCGGCGATATCCTTGGCGCTGTCGGTACCCTCAAGCGCACCGAGAAGGGCGAACTCTCGGTTGTGGTGGAATCCTACACCATGCTGACAAAATCATTGTTGCCCCTACCGGACAAATGGCACGGTCTCACGGATGTGGAAAAGCGCTATCGTCAGCGCTATGTAGATCTCATCGTCAACCCCCAAGTTCGTGACACATTCCGCAAGCGAGCACTCATCACTGCCACCATTCGTCGCTACCTCAATGAGCAGGGCTTTATTGAAATTGAAACACCTGTTCTCCAGGCGGAAGCTGGGGGTGCCGAGGCACGTCCTTTTATTACCTACCACAACACCTTGGAGATGCAGCTTTATTTGCGGATTGCCACCGAACTCCACCTGAAGCGCCTGATTGTTGGTGGGTTTGAGAAGGTGTATGAACTGGGGCGCATCTTTCGCAATGAGGGTATCTCAACCAAGCACAACCCTGAATTTACATCCATTGAGGTCTATCAGGCCTACGCCGACTATAACGATATGATGACGCTGACGGAGGCGATGATTACCACAGCGGCGATGGAGGTGTTGGGCACACTCAAAATCACCTATCAAGGGGAAACAATTGATCTGACGCCGCCATGGCGACGGGTGACAATGCACGATGCGGTGTTGGCAGCCACTGAGATTGACTTTCGCCAATTAAAAGATCTGACAGCGGCTAAAACAGCTGCTCAAAAGGTAGGTGTAAAAGACTTAGACACCTGTGACACGATTGGCCGAGTGCTCAATGAAGTTTTTGAGCAAATCGTTGAACCTACATTGATTCAGCCCACCTTTGTTCTCGACTACCCTGTGGAGATTTCTCCCTTGGCCAAGCCCCACCGCAGTCAGCCGGGACTGGTGGAGCGATTTGAATTATTTATCGTTGGCCGCGAGCATGCCAATAGTTTTTCGGAGTTAACAGATCCCTTGGATCAACGGCAACGCTTGGAGGAACAAGCACGGCGCAAGGCGGCTGGGGATTTGGAAGCCCATAGTGTTGATGAAGATTTTCTCACCGCCTTAGAACATGGAATGCCGCCCACAGGAGGTTTAGGAATTGGCATTGACCGCTTGGTAATGCTGCTCACGGATTCGCCAAGTATTCGGGATGTGATTGCTTTCCCGCTGTTACGTCCTGAATCGGTGGGTAGTCAGGTTTGATGGGTTTGCTAAAATCTTAAGCGTATTTACTGACTGTCTTACCCTGAGTGTCCACTGAATGGAGGCATAGCCAACAATGTCAGTGCAAACTATTGAAAAGCCCGCAACCGTTCGCAAGTTGGCTCCCCGTTATCGGGTGCTCCTTCACAATGACAACGTCAACTCTATGGAGTATGTGGTGGAGGTATTGCTGAAGACGGTGCCAAGCCTCACCCAACCCCAGGCCGTGGATATTATGATGGAGGCACACCTGACGGGGGTTGCCCTAGTGATTACCTGTGCCCTTGAGCACGCTGAATTTTACTGTGAAGGCCTGAAAATGGCAGGGCTAACGAGTACCATTGAACCGACTGAGTAAACCACTGTTTTCCCAGTTTTGGCGGCAAATGATCCGCCGCCCCTTTTGGATT
>NZ_JACOMP010000249.1:0-5116 GCF_014466085.1 Thermosynechococcus sp. OHK43 | reverse complement strand
CTTCAAGGGTTTCCAGAGCTTTGGTAAAGCCTTTAATCCCTTCTTCGAGTTTTTCACTGGCCATCTCATCAGCCGCGTGCATCTTGCGGAAGGTGGCCTCATCCATGGGAACTTTTTCAATGTCGAGGGTGGCAGCGATCGCCGGATCCAGCTTGCGCTTTAGCTCGCCCCTCGTGTTTTGCAGCTCTTGCAGCAGGGCCGGTGAAATCGTCAACAGATCACAACCTGCCAGTTCAATAATTTCGCCAATGTTGCGGAAGCTGGCCCCCATCACTTCCGTGGGATAGCCAAATTTCTTGTAGTAGTTGTAGATTTTGGTGACGGAGATCACCCCCGGATCCTCAGGCCCCGGATACTCAGCACGGCCCGTTTTTTTCTTGTACCAGTCGAGAATGCGACCCACAAAGGGGGAAATCAGTGTCACACCCGCCTCAGCGCAGGCGATCGCCTGATGGAAGCCAAACAGCAGTGTTAAATTGCAGTGAATGCCCTCTTTCTCGAGAATTTCAGCAGCGCGGATACCTTCCCAGGTGGAGGCAATTTTAATCAGCACGCGATCGCGCCCCACGCCGGCGGCTTCGTATTGGCCAATCAACTCCCGCGCCTTTTGTACTGTCGCTGCCGTATCGTAGGAGAGCCGCGCATCCACTTCCGTTGAGACCCGACCGGGGATAATCTGCAAAATTTTCAAGCCAAAGGCCACCGCCAAGCGATCCACAGCAAGGGAGACAATCTCGCGGGGAGTGGCACCAGACCCCAAATCCGCTTTGGCTTGGCGCAGGGTTTCATCCACAATGGGCTGGTACTCCTTCATTTGGGCAGCAGCAGTAATCAACGAGGGATTCGTGGTGGCATCGCGGGGGGTAAATTTTTGGATGGCGAGGATGTCTCCCGTATCAGCGACCACCACGGTCATTTGTCGCAACTGTTCCAGCAAGTTCATGAGACAGGTCTCCCAAACGTGTCCCTTTCATTATGGTTCGCCCACCCAAGGGTAGGGGAAAGCGCCGTAACAAAGCGCAATATGTCATCTTTAGGCTCCCTAGGGGGCTCTAGGTGCAATCGCTGAGGGACCAACCTTGTGCCTCCACCCGCGATCGCCAATGCTGCCAGTGCTGCTGAAGTTCCTGACCCGTTTCGGGAGTATTGAGGTGATTGCGCCAAAGAATCAGGGCATCTTCTGGGGGGTTGTCGTAGTAGTGGGGACGCCGTCCAACCAGCTCAAAGCCAAAGTGCTGATAGAGGCGTTGGGCCGCTTCATTGCTAGCCCGTACTTCCAAAGTTGCCCACTGGCGATCGCCCCCCTGGTGCCCCAGTTGCAAGAGCCGACACAGGAGTAAGCCCGCCAAACCCTGTCGCCGGCACTGCGGATGCACCATCAACAGCACCAGGTGCAATTCATCGGCAATTCCCCAGCTCACACCACAGCCCCACACCTGATCAAGGGTGGCCACCACCAGCAGCGTATGGTGGGAATTTTCCAATTCACGGGCATAGCCTTGGTGCGACCAAAAGCCCCCCAGACACACCTGATCCAGTTGAACAATGCTATCTAAATCCTTAATCGTTGGGCGTCGTAATTCTAATTGCCCCATGGCCGTTGCCTGCAAGGGAGAGTGCTATCATGCAGAGGAAATGGTACCGTGTCGTAGCGCTATGGCAGAAGAAACGCCCACCCAAGCTCCAAAGAAAGAAAAGCCTCCCGCCATTGAGGATAAACCCTTTGCTGAGTTTATTCACGAGGCTTTTTTACCTGCTCTTAAGAACGCCCTCAGCGCCAAGGTGGGGGATGTGACCCTGCGTCTAGAGGACAATACCGTGATTGGTGAGTGGAGCAAGGGAATGTATCAGTTTCGCCTCTACTTCCTAGAGGGGAATATCCAAGGACCGAAGGCCTTTGTCTGTAGCAGCGGCGGCATTGCCCCCAGCACCATTGAACCCTTTTTGGGGGATGAGCGCAAAGTGACACTGGATCTCCTGGTCTTTGGGGTCATGCAGCGCCTGAATGGCCAAAAGTGGCTGGGAGGAAATTAGGCGGTGGCAACTGCTGTGCGCGTGGGCGATCGCGCCCCTGACTTTGAACTCACGGCCGCCGATGGCCGCAGGCTGAAGCTCTCCGACTTTCGTGGCAAAAAGAACGTTGTCCTCTACTTTTACCCAGCTTCAGAAACCCCCGGCTGCACCATTCAAGCCTGTGCCTTTCGCGATGCCTACAGCATCTTTCAAGAACTGGGTGCCGAAGTAATTGGCATTAGTGGCGATTCTGTGGCCCGACAGCAGGACTTCCAGAAAAATCACCAGCTCCCCTTTCTTGTCCTTAGTGATCCCGACAACAAGGTTCGCCAGCAGTATGGTGCCTCTTCTCTATTTGGCCTCTTTCCCGGCCGGGTCACCTATGTCATTGACAAGGAGGGCGTGGTGCGCTACGTTTTTGACTCCATGCTCAACTTCAAAGCCCACGTGGACGAGGCGCTCAAGATTTTGCGCCAGTTGTGAAAAAAAGGAGCGATCGCCATCACCACCCCAGCGTAACTGAGTTCACTGCCCAGGCCTACTCCCTAGGGCTACGCTAGAGCCATGATTCTTAGGAGTTTGGCCATGCGTTCCTGCCTTGCCCTTGTGCCTGCGGTGACCTTCTTTTTATTGCCCCTTAGTTTTCTCAGCCTTGCCCAGGGAACACCCCCTGTGGTTAACCAACATTCCAGTCTTGTGGCGCGGCTGCGGGCGAATTTGCCAAACCGTGGTGTTCCTGGCAGTCGCTTTGGTGGAGCAACCCGTGGTGCCTGTGTCACTGGTAATGAACGTTTAACCGCCCTGCTTCCCGATACTCATTTTGGCCAAACCGCTGTGGCTGCCCCCACTCTCTTTGTTTTTGTGCCTAAGAGCAAAGCCACCCAAGGGGAAGTGACGATTGCGGATGCTGAGCAGCGTCCCCTAGCAACAATGGTCGTGAATCTGCCCACTGAACCGGGGATTCTGGCACTGAGGCCCAATGTGCAACTCCAAGCTGGCCAAGACTACCGCTGGACCTTTACCCTGCTGTGTGGTGCTGATGCCGATGATCCCTCCGCTTTTATCTCTGTTAGTGGGGTGATTTCACGGGTGCAGACCGCCACGGATGTGGCCAAGAAACTTCAGGGCAAGAGTGGGAGCGATCGCCTTGGGGCAGCAGTTGATGCGGGCCTTTGGTACGAAACCTTGGCGATTTTGGCCGAGCTGCAGGGGAATGCAGTCACGCGGAATCTAGCCCGCAGCCAATGGGTCGCCATATTATCTGCCGTTGGTCTCGGGAGTATTGCTCAAGCGCCCCTAGTACAATAAAAGTGAATGAGTTAGCGCGGTGGTTGCGGGAGTCTGCCACTCCTGAGGAAAGTCCGGGCTTCCGAAAGACCAAGCTTGCTGGGTAACGCCCAGTGCGGGTGACCGCGAGGAAAGTGCCACAGAAATATACCGCCGATGGAGGGAAACCTCACAGGCAAGGGTGCAACGGTGCGGTAAGAGCGCACCAGCAACATCGAGAGATGTTGGCTCGGTAAACCCCGGCTGGAAGCAAGGCGTGCTAGCGCTAAGGAACCAGGGTTGGTCTTTTCCCCAGTTCTTTGCTAGCCAGAACCGCTAGAGGCACTTGGTAACAAGTGTCCCAGATAGATAACCACCCTTTGAACAGAACCCGGCTTACGTCTAACTCATTCATTGACCCTTTCAAGTAGGATCTTGAGAATTCCCTTGTGAGGATGCGCCCTTGAGTCTTTGCCCCTCTTGTCTGGATCCTCTATGGTGAGGCTGGGTTATCTTGGCCCAGTGGGCACCTATAGTGAAGAAGCGGCTCAAAGCTACGCCCACTGGCACCGGGGAGAAGCCCTAAGGTTAGTTCCCGTGGCAACGATCGCTGGCTGTCTTGAGGCCTTGGCGGCGGGGGAGTTAGATTTAGCCCTAGTGCCCAGCGAAAACTCCGTGGAAGGCAGTGTCAACATCACCTTGGATTCCCTGTGGCGATTGGATACGCTCCACATTCAGCACGCCTTTATCCGCCCCATTGTCCATGCCTTCATTGCCCAAACCACAGATTTAGCCCAAATTCAAGCGGTCTATTCCCATCCCCAAGCTCTAGGACAGTGCCAGGGCTGGTTGCAAGCTTATCTTCCCCAGGCTCGCCAGTGTCCCGTGACCTCCACTGCCGAAGGGCTGCAATATGTGGCACAGTCGGATCGGGTGGGGGCGATCGCCAGCGTGCGGGCAGCCCAACTCCATCAATTGCCCATTATCGCCACCGAAATCCAGGACCTTCCCGACAACTGCACGCGGTTTTGGGTGGTGAGTCGCCAACAGGGAGAAGGCTGGCCACAGCCGGGGGATACCCACACCTCCATTGCCTTTAGCCTCAAGGCCAATGCCCCCGGTGCCCTGCTCAAGGTGCTGCAACTTTTTAGCGATCGCCAGATTAACCTCAGTCGCATTGAATCGCGCCCCAGCAAACGTGCTCTAGGGGATTATCTCTTCTTTGTTGATCTAGAGGTGAATGGTCGCCCCGATGTGGTGGCTGATTGTCTGCTGGCACTTAGGGAGGCTACAGATGTGCTGAAAGTCTTTGGTAGTTATCAATTTCTCGACTTCGGAGAATAAACTAGCCATGCGTATCGGTGTCCCCAAGGAAATCAAGGATCAAGAATTCCGCGTCGGTCTGACGCCAGCGGGAGTGCAAAGTCTGCGGGAGCGCGGCCATGAAGTTCTCATTGAAAGTGGCGCGGGGGTGGGTTCAGGCTTTCTCGATGAGGCCTATATTGCCGCAGGTGCCCAAATCGTGGCTACGGCTCAAGCAGCTTGGGAGGCCGAACTGGTGGTCAAAGTCAAGGAACCCTTGCCCTCGGAGTATCGCTATTTGCGTTCTGGCCAACTACTCTTTACCTACTTGCACCTTGCCGCCAGTCGTGAACTAACGGTGGCGCTTCTGCAATCGGGGACAACAGCGATCGCCTACGAAAGCGTTGAAGAAACGCACCAGCACCAACGCAGCTTCCCGCTGCTAACCCCCATGAGCATGATTGCCGGTCGGTGGGGGGTGCAGTTTGGGGCCCGATTCCTAGAGCGTACCGAAGGGTGACGGGGAGTACTCCTG